>JAJFIG010000406.1 GCA_021775195.1 Rhodospirillales bacterium
GCCTTCATCGCCGAGATGGTGGGCACGGCCATGCTCGCCTTCCTCGTCGGCACCGTCACCAGCGAGCGCAACCCGGCGCGCCCGCCGCCGGCCATGGCCGCGGTGATCATCGGCGTCGGCGTCGCCGCCATCATTTCGGTGGTCGCGCCGCTGACCCAGGCGGCCCTCAACCCGGCCCGGGATTTCGGTCCCCGGCTGGTGTCCTTCTTCCTCGGCTGGGGGGACATCGCCATTCCCGGCCCCCGGGGCGGCTGGTTCATCGTCTACATCGCCGCGCCCATTGTCGGGGCCCTCATCGGCGGTGGCCTGTTCCGCGCCCTTGCCACCCTGTACGAGAAAAAAACCGACGGCGACTGACAACAGCCGAGCATAACAAGGGAAATTTAGAATGGCAGACTACACCGTTCTCTACTGGCAGGAGATCCCGTCCCTGGTCGACGCCAAGGACGACGGCGGCGGCCACAAGATTCAGCTCAGCCAGCGCTACCAGGACCTCATCGACCTCGCCGCCATGCGCCGCGGCCTCGCCGGCACCGACGGCTACCTCGAGCAGTGGAAGCGGGGCACCAGCGAACAGCGCGACGGCACCGCCGAGGCCGTCGCCGACGAACTCGAAGCCCAGTTCGAGGTCTTCAAGGCCGCCATCGCCGCCGAGTAACCCCGGCGAGCGGACGAGGCGGCCCGGGCCTCGCCCTTCGACGGGCTCAGGGTGAGGCCCTCATGCTGAGCAAAGTTGAAGCATGCGGGCCGTCGTGCCCGGAATTACGGTGACACCGTGTTCCTTTTTTCTTCAAAATTCCTTGTTCCTGAATACCGGGGCATGTCTACTCGGTGGGTTCGGTCAATACCCCCCATACCTGAATACGGCCCATACTCATGCATCGCTCAAGGATCATTCTGGCGCTGATCGCGGCAACCGTCGCCGTCGGCGTTTGGTTTTGGCTCGCTCCGCCCCGTTGGTTGCTCAACACCATGAAGCCGGTCGATCTCACGGATCCGGTTGCCGCCGGCAAGGCCGTCGTCGAAAAATACGGCTGTCGCGGATGCCACCTGGTCGGCGAAAAGGGAAATCGACTGAGAGCACCTGATCTGAACACAGTTACCGACCGCCTGGATGCGGTCTCGCTGCGCCTCTGGTTGCGGGATCCCCGCGCCATCAAATGGAAAACCCTGATGCCGGATTTCCATCTTTCCGATCCCGAGATTGAAGCGGTTTTGTCGTATTTGAACGCACTGAAGCGTCCGGGCGATTAGACCGCTTTCGGGCGATAGGCCGGCACGCGCGCCCGTTTCGTGCCTTCGCCACGTCAATTCAATTACGGTGACAGTTTACTGAATACATTTAATTATTGCCGCCGCTTTTCTTTTTAGGTCCGTGCCCATCTGTTGCCGCGCTGGGTCACATGATGAGGGAGACCGGGGATAACAAGCCGGGGCAATCGCGCCATGAAGCCATGAGTGGCGCAATAAGTGTATCTAGTAAACTGTCACCGTAATCCCCATCCCGCGACAATCGCTTTGGCTGTCGATAGCCGACGTTTGCGCCGACTGTTTATGTTCTTGTTGAAGGTAGCGCCTCATTAATGAAATGGGCGACATTAGCAAGTGCGCTTCGACCCTCTGGCAGGAGGAAACTGTGGAGTTGCCATACATGATGCATATGCGGCCAGATTTCGAGAATGCAGCGCCCGTCGAGTCGTCGAACAGCGTCAGCCAAACGCCTTGAGTCATCCAAAAGGGTTTCCGTCGAGCCAACCTGAACAAAGATCGACGGCAGACCAGAAAGTTCCGAAAACAACGGTGAGGCCAAAGCGGTTCTTCCGTCCGTGCCGTTCAGATAGACCTGTGCCGCCCATCGCAATTCAGCACCGGTTACGACGGGGTCGTTCTTCGCATTCGTCTCGATACTCGCTCCGCTAACGGTCAAATCGGTCCACGGCGAAAATAGAAAGGCGGCGCCAGGCGCCGGCCGGCCCTCCTCTTTCAGTGCGGCCACTAACGACAGAGCCAGCCCGCCACCTGCAGAATCACCCCCTACGACCAGTTGGCCCGGGTCGGTGTGCTGGTCTTCGATAAGCCAGGAATAGGCCGCCATGGCATCATCGAACGCCGCAGGAACGGGAGCTTCGGGCGCCAATCGGTATTCGAGCGAGAACACGCGGGCGCCGACCATGCTTGAAAGCCTCGCCAGCATGTTTCGCGGGGCGGATAGATTTCCCCAAAAGTAGCCGCCGCCGTGGCAATAGAGAATGGAGCGCATGGAATCTCCCGGCACCTTCGGGGCTGTGATCCATTCGCCGCGAACCCGGCCGGTATCGATGTGATCGACCGAGGTTCCGCGCATCGGGGCAGGGAGGGAAGCCACGAGTTCATCCAGGGCTTTCCTCACCTCTTGGACAAACGCGCGCGTGCTCAGACGGGAGACTCCCTTGACGCCGAAAAGGTCGTCTCCCCCCGGTCGACCCCGGCACATTCTTCGCCTGATTGCCCAGCGAACGATTGCGGCTTGCCAGGACATACGAACGGGCACTCCCTAGACGCGAAATTTCCATGTTTTCCGATTATGTGAGGCGCAAGATCGCGACCTCACTCATTATCGGTCAGTGATAATTCAAGTTTCTAGTCGGAATAGAGCACTCGAGAAAGCCGAGGCCGGGTCGCCTCGACGGTGGCTGATGCCGTGTAATCGCCAACATCCCGGCCCGGTTTCCAGGAGCCGGGAATATCATGTTCACCGGCCTTGAGCTTGATACGGATGGCCTCGAAACCCGTCTCGGATAGAATACCGTCCAGTTCGTTGATCGAAGCGGCGCCGGAGACGCATGCCGCATATCGCCCGAGATCACCACGCGCCTCATCGGGCACGTCCACCGTCAGCACGACATCGGATATCGCCAACCGGCCGCCGGGTTTCAGCACCCGGAATGCTTCGCGATAAACAGCCGCTTTGTCTGGTGAAAGATTGATCACACAGTTCGATATGATCACATCGACGCTCGAATCGACCACCGGCAGGTTTTCAATCTCGCCAAGGCGGAAATCGACATTGGAATATCCACCTTCTTTCGCATTCCTCTGCGCCCGGCTGACCATTTCGGGCGTCATATCGACGCCGATGACGAAGCCATCGTCACCGACCGTTGCAGCGGCGAGGAAGCAGTCGATACCCCCGCCGCTGCCCAGGTCCATCACTGTCTCGCCGGGTTGAATATCGGCGATCGCCAGCGGGTTGCCACTCCCCAGTTCCATGTCGGCGCCTTCGGGAACGCTGTCCAGGTCGGCCTGACTATAGCCCCTCGATGTGGAGCAACTGCATCCGCAACCAGACACGCCGGCTGTCGCAACCTTGCCGTAGGTTTTACGCACTTTACTTTTGATACTGTCTTGATGTGGTGTGGGCATCTTTCCGCTCCTTCAGGAATTACGCTGGGAGCCAGGGCTCCCTCGTATCCCTGTGGACGCCGTTGTCAAAAAAGGGACGCAGAAATTGTTTAAGGGCAGCCGGAGCAGTCGGAATTCCTGGGTTCGTAGCCGATCATCATGCCGCGATGATCCCGTTCGAAGCGACAGCAGTCGGTCAACAGATCCTTGACCATGGCGCGGCCTCTTTGCACCCGGGACTTGGTCCCTGACAGGGAAAGTCCTAACGCCTCCGCCACCTGTTTCTGTTTCAGGCCATCAATTTCCGACAACCTGAGAGCGTCGCGATAGGGCGCAGGCAAGGTTTCAATCATCGGCACCAGGCAGGCGCTTATCTCGCGGCGGGCCTGTTCTTCCTCACCGGGCTCCGGGGCGGCAAGGGATTGGGGAAGTTCTTCGAACGCCTTGCGTGCCCCGTAGTGGTCGATGACCGCATTGCGGACAATTTGATAAATCCAGCTTTCCAGCCGCGCGGCGTCCCGCAAGGTGGCCAAGCTCTTCTGGATTTTAATGAATACGTCCTGAAGGATGTCTTCGGCCACATCCGTGGATTCGACTCGACTTCGGATAAACCCGAGAAGCTTGGCGTGGTAATCCTGCCAGAGGACGGCGAGCCTGTCATTGACAGGAGATGCATCGTCACGTGCGCTTGAAGTAACTCGGTTCATTGACCGTTCCCGCTGTCCAACCGGGCACCAAAATTCCCCATCGCGTTGGCCACGACAAAAGCGCCAACCCCCATCATGATCATCAAGATGGCGATAAGCCAGGGTGCTCTATTGGACCTGGGATTCAGGAAAAGGACGCAAACTTTCTATCTCAGTCACATAAGTGGGGCAGGCAAGATAGCAATTTCGACACAAAGAAAACTGGAACTCCTACTTATTGTAGAATTTGAAACATCAGCAACGAGAATCGCCAGAGTTACGACATATATCTGATGTGACGAATGTTTTCTTCTGGCTGAGACTGTTGAAAAATCCCTGGCGGTACCGGAACGATGACCACTTGCGGACAACTGGCCGGCACCCGGCCCGTTTCGTCCCCTCGCCACACCAATTTCGAATTGGGACACCACCACCCCCCTCGCCTTGACAGCCCATCGGAAAGCCGGTAGCTTTTCGATAATATATTTTAAATATACGAAAAAAACATGCCAGGGAATGCAACCACCGCCCTCGCTCCGGGGAGCTGCGAAACCTACGACCCGCCGAAGCCGGACATCCTGCTCGAGCACGTCCTGCGCATCCAGGGGTATCGGGATCTCACCCGCGTCCGCGACGACGTCCGCGCCATCGCCACCAAAATGGCGGCGCGGGCCGGCGACCTGCTGGCGCCGACGGTGGTCTACCGCCCGGTCCCGGTCCGCGCCTGCGACGGCGAGACCCTGACCCTGATCACCGGCACCCGATTTTCCAGCGCCGAGTTCGCCGGTATCCTCGGCCACTGCGACCGGGTCATTCCCTTCGTCCTCACCCTCGGCAACGGCCTCGACCAGGAGGTCATCGGCCTCCTGGATTCCGGCGACATCGTCGAGGCCCTGTTCCTGGAGACCGCCGGCTGGCTCGCCATCGAGCAGGCGTCACGGAGTTTCGCCCGCCACCTCCAGCAATGGGCCCTGGCCGACGGCTTTCGCCTCACCCGGCGCCTCGGCCCCGGATACAAGGACTGGGACCTGCGCGAACAGCGCTCCTTTTTCGAGCTCTTTTCCGATACCGAACTGCCGGTCCACCTGATGGAAAGCTGCGCCATGATCCCCAAGAAATCCCGCTCCGGCCTCTACGGCCTGGCGCCGCTCTCCAAGCCCCGCCACAACAGCCAATTGAATTAATGAATTGAAAGGAAGGCCCGATGGCCATCAAACATGACGGTCTTATCGTTATCGGTGAGAATTTCAACACCACCCGCAAGATCAAGGGCACCAGCCCCCGGGTCGTCCGCGACGGCGACACCACGCAACTGACCTACACCGACCTCGACGGCACCAAGCGCGGCCTCGACATCTCCGACATCTACCCCGACGACGCCGATGAACAGAAGAAGTTCATGATCCCCCACATCGGCCAGGCGGTGCGCAAGAAGGACATGGACTACATCACCTGGGCCATCCGCGCCCAGGAAGCCTCCGGCGCCCATTTCATCGACCTCTGCGTCGACGAGATCACCCATTATCCGGAAGAGCGCATGGACTGGATGCGGTGGATCGTGAAGACCGCCCAGTCCATCACCGACTCGCCCCTGGCCCTCGATTCGTCCGACGGCGACACCATCAAGGCCGGCCTCGAAGTTTACGACCGTGAGCGCAGCCGTCCGGCGATCAACTCGGTCAACCTCGAGGAACCGCGCCTGCCCCTCATCCAGATGGCCAAGGACTTCGACACCTATCTCTTCGCCAACGCCGGCGGTGCCTCGGGCATGCCCGCCAACGACACCGAGCGGGTCGAGAACCTGACGGCCCTCATGGACATGATGGACGACGTCGGCATCGCCATGGACGACCGCTATCTCGATCCCCTGGTCTTTCCCATCGGCGCCGACCCGGCATTCGGCAACCACTACCTGGATTCCGTCCGCACCCTGCGCGAAAATTATCCCGAGGTGCACATTTTCGGCGGCCACAGCAATGCGTCCTTCGGCCTGCCCGGACGCAAGGTCCTCAACGACGCCTTCATCATCCTCGCCATCCTCGCCGGCTGCGATTCGGTGATGATCGACCCGGTCATGAACCCGACCCTCAAGTACGTCGAGTTCAAGCTCGGCGCCGAGGTCCTCTCCGCCAAGGACGAGTACTCGCTCAAGTACATCAAGTACTGGCGCGCCAAGGGTTAGGTCGTGTTCTCAACAGGCCAACCTCGTTCCGTCGCGATTGAGAGCCATTGTCCGCTTTACAAAGGCCACCGATATGGATTATATATTGAGAATATATAATAGATATGCACCCCAAGGGAACGCCACTGGGAGGACCCGATGAAAGAACTGAAGCCCCGCGACCGGTTTATCGGCGCCCTGCGCCACGAGAAGATCGACCGCGTCCCCAGGCTCTACCGCATGAAGCGCGAAGCCAAGGAAAAGGTCGCCCGCGTCTTCGGCGTCACCGAGGCCGAGACCGGCCTCGGCCATCAGCCCGAGCTCGAGCTGCGCATGGGCAACGACGCCATCATCTATCAGATCGGCGTCAACGCCGAGTTCTCCCACCGCGAGATCGCCATCGGCGACACCTGGACGAGCCCCTTCGGCGTCGGCTACGGCAAGAGCGGCCTCATGGGCCGCACCGAGGAAGAGCACAAGGAGTTCATGAAGACCCAGGAGTACTGGGGCCCGGCCAAGGTGGTGCCCGAGAACTTCCCCAATTTCCACCCCATCACGTCGATGGAGGACTTGCAGAACTACACATGGCCGGACCCGGCCGATCGCCGGCTACTCGACCCCATCAAGGCGCTCTGCGACGCCTACCAGGACGACTATTTCATCATCGTCGACCTGTCCTCGACCCTGATCGAGGCCGCCTACGCCCACATCGTCGGCACCCAGAACTTCTTCCTCACGCTGTTCGACGATCCGGACCTGATCAAGGGCGTGCTCGACGGCCTGACCGAGTACTATACCGAGCTCGGCAAGAACGCCATCGCCCTCGGCGTCGACATGATCCGGGTCGGCGACGACGTCGGCGCCCAGCAGGCGATGATGCTGTCCCCGGCCCAGTGGCGCGAACTCGCCCGGCCCCGTTTCGAGTACATGTTCGGTGAGTTCCGCAAGGCCAACTCGGACCTCTTCATCAAGCTCCACTCCTGCGGCGACTACTCGCCCATCATTCCCGACGAGATCGAGCTCGGGGTTGATCTTTCGGGTCTCATGCAGCCCACCGGCGGCAACAAGGACCAGGCCGGCATCAAGCAGAAGTACGGCAACGACATCGCCTTCATCGGCGGTCTCGACGTCCAGAACCTGCTGCCGCGCGGTTCCGTCGAGGAGGTCCGCGCCAGTGTCTTCAACGTGATGAAGAACCTGGCGGTGGGCGGCGGCTACGTGTTCTCGCCGTCCCATTACATTCTCGCCGACGTGCCGATCCAGAACATCTGGGCCCTTTACGAGGCCACCCAGGACTACGGCGTCTACGGCAAGTACCCCCTCGACTGAGCGAGCGAAGAAGGAGACGGCTCCATGACGACACCGACACTGAAGATTCCCGAGGGTTGGGAAGGCCGCGCCCCCGACGGCTGGGACTGGGTTCCCCTTTGGGAGGCCATCGAGCAGGGCGGTCACATATTCACCGACGAGTTCGTGAGGGGCGCCATCGACGCCGGCATCAACCCCAGGGTGATCCTCGACGACGGCCTCTTCCCCGGCTTCAACCTCCAGGGCGACCGCTTCACCGAGCAGATCATCTTCATCCCCGAGATGCTGATCACCGCCCGCGCCATGAAGGCCGGCCTCGCCCTGATCCGCCCCCTGCTGGCGGCCAACGACGAGAAGCCCCTGGGTATTTTCGTCATGGGCACGGTTCTGGGCGACATGCACGACATCGGCCAGTCCATCGTCACCATCATGCTCGAGAACGCCGGCTTCGAGATCACCAATCTCGGCACCGACGTCCATCCCGACCGTTTCATCGAGACCGCCATGGAGCAGAAGGCCGATCTCGTCGGCTTCTCGGCCCTGCTCTCGACCACGGTCTATTACCAGAAGGTGACCATCGAGGAATTCGAGAAGGCCGGCCACCGCGGCAAGGTGAACATTCTCATCGGCGGCGCCCCGACGACCCAGGAATGGGCCAACGAGATCGGCGCCGACGGCTGGGGCAAGGACGCCATCGCCGCCGTCAACCTGGCCAAGGACCTGATCGCCAAGAACCGGGAAGCCTGGGCATAGGCCCAGGTGCAGGTAGGCTTATTGGATGAGTGAAACCGTCAACGTAACCTTCGTTGCCGACGACGACGTCCGTACGGCCGTTACCGTCGCCACCGGCTCCCACCTGCTCGACGCCTCCCGCGAGGCCGAGCTCGAGGTCATCGCCACCTGCGGCGGCCGCGGCCGCTGCCGGAGTTGCCGGACCAAGGTCCTGCGTGGCGCCGTCCCGCCGCCGACGATCATGGACGAGGTCCAGCTCGGCCCCGACGAGGTCCACGAGGGTTTCCGCCTGTCGTGCCAGACCCGGGCCATCGCCGACTGCGAGATCATGCTTGCGCCGCCCACTTCCGAGGGCGGCCACAAGCTCCTCGGGTCCGAGGGCGACATCACCGGGCGCACCGGCATCGACCTCGACTCCGGCGTCGTCAAGCACCTGGTCACCGCCAAGATTCCCACCGAGGAGCACGAACAGACCTCGGACATCGAGGAAATTCTCACCGCCATCGGCGGCGACGGCCCGGGCACCATGGCGATGGACCTGCTGCGCGATCTCCCCGAGGTCCTGCGCAAGGAGAAGGGCACCGTCACCGTCACCACCTTCAACGGCACCATCATCGATATCGAGCCCGGTGACACCACGGCCCACAAATACGGCCTCGCCTTCGACATCGGCACCACCAGCATCGTCGGCTCCCTGGTCGATCTCAACACCGGCGAGCAGCTCGCCGCCATGGGCGACGTCAACCCGCAGGCAGTCTACGGCGGCGACCTCATGTCCCGCCTTGCCTTCGCCCAGTTCAGCCCCCAGTCCCTGCGCAAGCTGCGCTCGCGCGTCGTCAAGGCGGTCAGCGATCAGATCAAGGAGGGTTGCGACGAGGCCGGCATCGATCCGGCCCACGTCTACAAGGTGGTGGTCGTCGGCAACACCGCCATGCACCACATCTTTCTCGGCATCGATCCCACCTATGTCGGGCTCGCCCCCTATTCGCCGACCATGCGCAACGCCATCGAACTTCCGTCCGCTGAGCTCCTGCTCAAGGTCATCCCCAGGGCCCGGGTCTGCTTCCTGCCCATCGTCGCCGGCTTCGTCGGCGCCGACACCATGGGCGCCGTCCTCGCCACCCGCATCGACGAAAGCGACGAGATTCGCGTCGTCGTCGACATCGGCACCAACGGCGAGGTCGTCATGGGCCGCCGCGGCAAGCTCATGGCCTGCTCGGCGCCCGCCGGGCCGGCCCTCGAAGGGGCCCAGATCCGGCACGGCATGCGCGGCGCCGTCGGCGCCATCGAGAAGGTGGAGATCGGCGACGACGTCACCTGCGACGTTATCGGCAACGCCCCGCCCATCGGCATCTGCGGTTCCGGGCTCATCGATGCCGTCGCCAAGATGCTCGACGCCGGCGTCCTCCATCCCTCGGGCCGCTTTCATCTCAAGGACCGCGAAACCCTGCCGCCGAAGCTGGCCATGCGCCTGATCGCCGGCGGCACCGGCAAGGGCGAGTTCGTCCTCGCCCGGGCCGACGAATCCGGCAAGGACGAGGACATCACTCTGACCCAGGTCGATATCCGCCAGCTCCAGCTTGCCAAGGGGGCGATCTACGCCGGCGTCCTCATGCTCCAGCGCATCATGGAGGTTCCTGACGACGACATCGCCGAGGTCCAGATGGCCGGCGGTTTCGGCAACTACATCAACATCGAAAGCGCCGTGCGCATCCACCTTCTGCCGGCGCTGCCCCTGGAAAAGATCACCTACGTCGGCAACGCCGCGGCGCTCGGCGCCCAGATGGCCCTGGTTTCGGAACGCGAACGCAACCGCGCCAACGACATCGCCCGCGAAATCGAGCACGTGTCCCTGGCCGCCCGCCCCGACTTCCAGGACATATTCATGGAGGCCCTGTGCTTCCCCGGCGACGAGAACGTGGAGCTGCTGGCGAGTGCACAAACCGGTTGAATAGAAGGTACTTTAACTGCGGGACCTGACATGCGTTTGAACCTGATCTTCGGATTCCTCGGTTCCGGAAAAACGACCCTGGTCCGCCAGGTCCTGGACCAGCGCGCCCGGGCAGGATCCATCGCCGTCATCGTCAACGAGTTCGGCGACGTCGGCATCGACGGCGCAATCCTCGAGGGCCGGAACATCGACATGATCCAGCTTACCTCGGGCTGCCTGTGCTGCACGCTCAAGGGCTCCCTGATCGAGGCCATCGAGGAGCTGCGCGACCGCGGCGGCGTCGAACGCACCGTGGTCGAGGCCAGCGGCGTCGCCGAGCCCAGCGACATGCTCGACTCCTTCGACGACCCGCGCTACGGCAGCGACTTCGATCTCGGCCCCGTGGTCACCGTCGTCGACATCCCCAAGTTCGCCAAGATCCGCGACATGCTGGGTGATTTCTATACCGAGCAGGTGGTCCACGCCGATGTCGTCCTGCTCAACAAGATAGACCTCGCGCCCGCCGACCAGATCGAGGCCGTCCACGACGCCGTCACCGCCCTCAACCCCCGCGCCACCGTCATCCACACCGAACAGTGCGATACCGATCTCGCCCTGCTCCTCGACGGCACCGGCGGCCGGGGCCGCACAACCGGCGGCGACGATCACCAACACGGCCATGACCACGGGCATGACCATGCCCATGGCCACGCCCAGTTCGACTCCCTGGTTCTCGAGGGTGCCGCCGACGTCACCCGCGACGCCG
>JAJFIG010000407.1 GCA_021775195.1 Rhodospirillales bacterium
TGGTGGGCGCGGCTGGGATTGAACCAGCGACCCCCGCCGTGTGAAGACGGTGCTCTCCCGCTGAGCTACGCGCCCGGTTCCCGAGCGGGACGGCTCATATAAGGGGCCGCCGCCGCCCCTGTCAAGGAAGCCGGGCGATGGCCCCGGGCAGGTCGGCGAAGCGGTCGATGACCAGGTCGGCGCCCAGCTCCCCGATGGGCATCTTCGGATAGCCGAAGCTGACCACGATCACCGGCATACCGGCGCCCCGGGCCGCGTTGACGTCGTTCTGGTTGTCGCCGACCATGACCGCGGTCTCCGCCCGCGCCCCCAGGCCCTCGACCACGGCCAGCAGGTGGCGGGGGTCGGGCTTGCGCGCCCCGGGCACCGAATCACCCCCGGCGATGGCCTGGAAATAGGCCGCGAGATCCAGCTCCTCGAGGATTTCCAGGGTTGCCGCGTAGGGCTTGTTGGTACAGATCCCGAGCCCGTATCCGGCCCCGCGCAGCGCCGCCAGGGCCTCCGCCGCCCCCGGATAGGGCCGGGTCAGGTCGGCGGCGTGGCCTTCGTAGAACCCCAGGTAGCGCTCGGTCAGCGCCGCCAGATCGCCGCTCTCCGCCGCCTCGCCGGTGGCGGCAAAGCCGCGTTCCACCAGTTTCTGGACCCCGTCGCCGATCATCATCTTCACCGCCTCCAGGTCGACGGCCCGGCGGCCCTCCTCGGCAAGGAGATGGTTGAGGGCGACCCGGAGATCCGGGGCGCTGTCGATCAGCGTCCCATCGAGGTCGAAAATTACCGCCTTGGTAGTGCCGTCCGGTTCTCGGGTCATGGTAAAATTCCGTAACAATCTTTGACTTGGCGGGATTCCCGCTTTGTGGCAAGGTCGCCCCCGCGTTGCGCAGGAACCGGACTTGTAGCCAACCGTTTGATAATGACCAAGGAAAAAACCGCCGCCATCGTCCTTGCCGCGGGCCTGGGCACGCGCATGAAATCGGCGCGTCCCAAGGTCATGCACCCGATTGCCGGCCAGCCGATGATCCGCCATCTGCTCGCGACTCTCGAAGTGGCCGGCATCGGCGACGTCGTGGTCGTCGTCGGCGAGGGTGACGACGCGGTC
Organism: Rhodospirillales bacterium; assembly: GCA_021775195.1. Classification (GTDB taxonomy): domain Bacteria; phylum Pseudomonadota; class Alphaproteobacteria; order Rhodospirillales; family 2-02-FULL-58-16; genus JAJFIG01. Next base: position 1,097 of record JAJFIG010000407.1, read on the forward strand.
GCCGCCGCCGCCGCCCCCCACGCCACCGTGACTCAGCACGAACGCCTGGGCACCGCCCATGCCGTGCTCTCGGCCCGCGAGTTCCTGGCCGGGTTCGACGGCGACGTGCTGGTCCTCTTCGGCGCCGACCCCCTGATCACCCCGGAAACCCTCGACCGCCTGCTGGCCGAGCGCCGGTCGGCGGCCGACCCGGCGGTCGTCGTCCTCGGCTTCCGGCCCCCGGACCCGGGCCTCTACGGCCGCCTGATCGTCGGTGACGGCGGCGGTTTGGAGGCCATCGTCGAGGCCCGCGACGCCACCCCTGAACAATTGACCGTCGATCTCTGCAACTCCGGCGTCATGGCCCTCGACGGCCGCCACCTGCCGGGTCTTCTCGAGCGCATCGGCAACGATAACGCCAAGCAGGAGTACTACCTCACCGATGTCGTCGCCCTGGCCCGCGCCGACGGTCTCGGCTGCGCCATGGTCGAGGGCGATGCCGACGAACTGGTCGGCGTCGACTCCCGGGCCGACCTGGCCCGCGCCGAGGCCCTGGCTCAGGAACGGCTGCGCGCCGCCGCCATGGCCGGTGGGGCGACCCTTCTCGACCCCGACACCGTGTACTTCAGTTTCGACACCCGTTTAGGTCAGGACGTCGTCGTCGAACCCAACGTCTTCTTTGCCCCCGGCGTCGTCGCCGGCGATGGCGTCGTCATCAGGGCCTTCTCCCATCTCGAAGGCGTCAGCATCGCCGCCGGCGCCCAGGTCGGCCCCTTCGCCCGCCTGCGCCCGGGCGCCGAAATCGGCGAGAACGCGCGCATCGGCAACTTCGTCGAGGTCAAGAACGCGGTCGTCGAATCCGGGGCCAAGGCCAATCACCTGTCCTATATCGGCGACGCCCGGGTCGGCACCGGCGCCAACGTCGGCGCCGGGACCATCACCTGCAATTACGACGGCTTCCTGAAATCCCACACCGACATCGGCGCCGGTGCCTTCATCGGCTCCAACACCGCCCTCGTCGCCCCGGTCAGGGTCGGCGACGGCGCCATCATCGGCGCCGGCAGCGTCGTCGCCAAGGACGTCGCCGGTGACGCCCTCGCCGTCACCCGGGCCCCGCACAAGGAGCTCAAGGGTTGGGCGAAACGCTTCCGTGTCCGCGGCAAGGCGGCCAAGGCGGCAAAAGCGAAGGAGTGACGACCGAATGTGCGGAATTGTCGGCATTATCGGCAGGGCCGAGGTAACACCTCTTCTGGTGGAGGGGCTCAAGCGCCTCGAGTACCGCGGCTATGATTCCGCCGGTGTAGCCACCCTGGTCGACGGGCACATCGAGCGCCGCCGTGCCGAAGGCAAGCTGGTCAACCTGGAGGACCTGCTCGACGGCGACCCCCTCGGCGGCCTGATCGGCATCGGCCACACCCGCTGGGCCACCCACGGCGTCCCCAACGAACGCAACGCCCACCCTCACGCCACCGACCGCGTCGCCGTCGTCCACAACGGCATCATCGAGAATTTCCAGACCCTGCGCGAGGAACTCGAGAGCCAGGGCCATACCATGGCCTCCGACACCGACACCGAGGTCATCGCCCATCTCATTACCCAGTATCTGATCGAGGGCTTGAACCCCGCCGCCGCCGCCGCCGCCGCCCTGAAGAAGCTGGACGGCGCCTTCGCCCTCGGCATCATGTTCGCCGGCGAGCACGACCTGATCATCGCCGCCCGCCGGGGAAGCCCGCTGGCCATCGGCTGGGGTGACGGCGAAATGTACCTGGGCTCCGACGCCTTGGCCCTGGCGCCCCTGACCCAGAAGATCATGTACCTGGAGGACGGCGACTGGGCGGTGATCACCGCTACCGGCGCCACCGTCTACGACGCCGACGACCGCGAGATCCAGCGTGACGTCAAGGTGACCGAGCTCTCCGGCGCCCTGATCGGCAAGGGCAACTACCGCCATTTCATGCTCAAGGAGATCTACGAGCAGCCCCAGGTCATCGGCGATACCCTGCAGGGGTTCATCAACCCGTGGACCCGGTCGATCACCATGCCGGGGTTGTCCTTCGATCCGGCCCAGGTCGAGCGCATGACTCTGATCGCCTGCGGCACGTCCTACTATGCCTGCCTGGTCGCCAAGTACTGGATCGAGGGCCTGGCCCGCATTCCCGTCGAAGTCGACCTGGCGTCGGAATTCCGTTACCGGGGCGTCGACATGGCGCCCGGCGGCGTCGCCCTCTTCATCTCACAATCCGGCGAGACCGCCGACACCCTGGCGGCGCTGCGCTATGCCCGCGCCCAGGACCAGCATATCCTCTCCGTCGTCAACGTTCCCGAGAGCACCATCGCCCGCGAATCCGACGCCGTGCTCAAGACCTATGCCGGTCCCGAGGTCGGCGTCGCCTCGACCAAGGCCTTCACCACCCAGTTGACGGTGCTCGCCTGTCTCGCCATCGCCGTCGCCCGCGCCCGCGGGACCATCGACCACGGCGCCGAGGCGCGCCTGATGGCGGCCCTGACCGAGGTTCCGGCCCGTGCCGCCGAGGTTCTCAACCACGATGACCGTCTGCGGGAACTCGCCCATGAAGTGGCCGAGGCCCGCGACGTGCTCTATCTCGGCCGCGGGACCAGCTATCCCATGGCCCTGGAGGGAGCCCTGAAACTGAAGGAGATCTCCTACATCCACGCCGAGG
>JAJFIG010000408.1 GCA_021775195.1 Rhodospirillales bacterium
CGGGTCCTCGAACTCGTTCTCGATGCAATACACCTGATAGCGCAACCGATACGCCTGTTCGAGCATTTCGTCCGTTGTCGCCGGGACGATCTCGAAGAAACGGTGATAGACCTCGACGAGGGTATCCGGGGATTTCCCGCCGGTCGCGGTTCCTGGCGAAGAGCCGGAACCGGGCGGCGGAGAATCCCGACGCACCTCGGTCGAGGCGGATTTCGAGTCCTGCCATTTACTCATAATTGGTCGGCACCTGTTAAACTCTTGGGACCGCGAATTGGCTCGCGGTATTCTTTGCCGAAGTGTTCAGTCCTGTTCACCATGCTATTGCGGGGCTCAACAAGACAGATTCGACGCCTGTTAAGAAAACATTATACATCAGAAATAGAAAAATCAAATATAAACTTTCAATAGGAAAGTATAGGTATATGAGATAAAAATTTATAGTTCTTTTTATCTAATTTTTTTGCAAAAATTTTAATAAAAATCCAAGCATATAGCGTTCATCACGATCCATGGCCTGGTCGAGGATGGTCGCGGCCGGTCACGAAACCGCCGGCCCAACGGGCTTCCTCTCAGGGCTGCCATCGGGAACTGGTGTGGTCAGCCACCCAGTTCGTTTAAAAGGGATTCTGCCTTCTTCCGGTCCGGGAACGCAGCTTTGCCGGAGAGGATTTGGCGAAGGATTCTGCGGGCTTCGTCCTTGCCGTCCTGCTTTGCCAAGGCTTGGGCAAAGTGATGCTGAATTTCCTGGTTTTGGGGCAGGATCTCGGCCGCGCGTCGCAATATTCTGGTCGCCCGCTCCGCATCTCCCAACTCAAGCAAAATCACACCCGCCGTATCAAGGGCCGCCGGATTACCCTTTGTCAGCTCCAGAGCCCGCTCGGCGTAGGGCAAGGCGGCTTTGGGGTCGCCAATCCGGAAAATCACCCAAGCCAATTCGTTGTTGGCAATCCAGCTGTCGGGTTGCGACTCCACGACCATCGAGAAATTGGACCGGGCCCCTTCCAGATTGTTCATTTCCAGGTATTGGTTGGCCAGGGCCATGCGGACCGCGTTGTCCTTGGGAAACTGTTTAAGCCATCTTTTCAGGGTCTCCTGGCCGTCTTTGCGGTCGCCGGCTCGCCACTGGATTTGCGCCAATTTTCGCGTCAACCGGCTCGACGGCTTAATATTGGCGGCTTTTCTCAGCAAGGAGATCGCATCGGAAATTCGGTTCTGCAATAGCGCGATTTCACCATCCAACTCGACGACATCCGCATTGTCCGGGGTCGACCGCTTTAATCCGTCCAGCAGCCGTATCGCGGATTCCATGTCCCCTTGTTGTCCCAGAAGCCTTGCCAGGTCGATCTTGGCCCGGGCCTGGACCGGATCGATTACCAGGATGCTTTCCAGCATCTCGCGATAGCGGGCCGGATCGTTCATGTCCCTGTAGGCCGCGGCCAGAAGATAACGGGCGTCCAGGTCCTTGGGCCGCACATCAACGAGGATACGTAGCGTGTTTGCCGCGTCCTCCGTCTGCCCGGTCATCAATTGTGTCCGTCCCAGTAGGGTCAGCAAGGTTGGCTCGGTCGGATGTTTTTGTAAGCCGGACTTGGCGACGTCTCGGGCCTTCAACGTGTTTCCGTCCCGCAGATGCAGTCTGGCCAAAACGACTTTAGGTTCCAGTGCGTTTGGAGCTGCCTCCATGGCTTTTTCCACCTGCTCGCGCACAAGATCCCAATTCCCGACGGTAGCCTCGACAGTCGCCAGGCGCATCAGGACAGGCACGCTCTTGGGGTTATGTTTGAGGCTGGTTTGCAGGAGCGCTCGTGCCGCGTCGGAATTTCCCTTTCGCATTTCCAGGAACGCCAGATTGATACTGGCATCCTGGATGCCCGGTTTGATCTCCAGGGCCTTACCAAATGCCTTTCGCGCCGCCGCGAATTCCCCTTTCGCTGTATATGCCATCCCGGCCAGGGTGAACCCCAGAGGGCTTTTTGGCCGATTGACCTGAAAACGTCTGGCGATTTCTAGGGCCTGATCGAATTGGCGTACCTGCATGCGGGCCGAAAACAGGTCAAAGGCGGCCCGTTCCAATTTCGGGTCCAGCTCGATCGCTGCCTCCAGCTCCCCGATGGCCTGTTGGAAGTTACCGAGGCCGACCTCGGCCGCACCAAGCTTTGCCCGGATCTGGGCGCTTTTCGGTTGCAGAATGGCAGCTTTTTCCAGTTGTTCCCTATGCCGGGGCCAGTCCCGCAGGGCCCGGTAGGCTTCAGCCAGGAGATAACGGGCTTCCAGCGAGTCCGGCTGCACCTCGACCAGTGACCGGAAAGTGACGGCGGCGCTGTCGGCCTGGTTTAAAGCCAACTGCGCCCGCCCCACGGCCTTGAGAAGGTTCGGATTGCCCGGGTGCTCCCTGAGGATGCGTTGCCCAACACTCAGCGCTTTCGCGGCGGCCCCGGCCCGTAGGTGCAGGCGCGCCAGCACGATTATCGGCTCGAGGGTCCCCGGGCCGACCGCCACGGCCTTTTCCGCCCATGCCCGCGCTTCGGTCCATTTTTCTGATTTCGCTTCCAGGAATGCCAAGCGCAGCAGGACCGGCACACTGTCAGCATTATATTTAAGGGCGACGTCCAGAAGCTTCCTTTCCTTGTCCGGATTTCCGTCCCGCGCCTCCAGGTCCGCCAGACTAATGCTGGCATTAGGATCACCGGGAGCAATCTCCAAGGCCTTATCAAATGCTGTCCTTGCCCCAGCCGTGTCGCCTTTGGCCGCATTCGCGATCCCGGCCAATGTAAATCCTACGGGGTGATTGGGTTGGTTCTCTTGAATGCGCTTTGCGACACCGATGGCATGGTCGTACTGGCGCCCTCTCATGCGAACGGCGAAGAGATTGAACACAGCACGGTCGAGTTTCGGATCGAGATTGATCGCTTTTTCAAGTTCCTGGACACCCTGTGTCAGGTTTCCGAGGCCTATTTGAACTAGCCCGAGCTCTGCCCGCATGGCCGCGTCGCCGGGGTCGGCCTTGACCGCCCTTTCAAAATAGGTCCTGCCCTTCTCCAAATCACTGTCCTGTAGCGCCGCAACGCCAATCATGGACAGGAGCACGGCATCGTTATCCGATTGATCCAAAAGCGGCTGCAGGGCCAGTGCGGCATCTTTGCCGCGTCCGATATTCAGCAGCGAGACACCGTACAACCGTCGCGCCAGTTCATGGGACGGTACGTCAGCGATGAAACCCTGGAGGTAGCGTGTCGACTGTTCGAACTGCTTCATACCGAAATTGGCGGCCCCTGCAAGCAACTGGCTCGGCAGGTGTTCGGGGAAGGAGGCCAGGATTTCCTTGGTCAGGATATCTGCTGTTTTGTAGTCCTTTGACTGGTAGGCGGCGACGGCCTTAAGGTAAAGTGCGCCCACGAATTTGGGCACGATCTTCAATGCCGATTCGATGTTCGCTAGCGCCTCATCGACGGCGTCGATGGCGATTTGAGCCCGCGCCAGCCGGAGGCGGTGCGAAGGGTTGAAGCGCCAGCGATCAACCAGTTTCTGATAATTCTTGACCGCCTCCGCATATTTTCCGTGGCTGAACTCGTAATCACCCTTGGTGATAAGTACATCCGGGTCACCCGGTGCCACTTTCACAGCCTCGTTCAACGCTGATTCCGCTTGCGCGTTGTCACCGTTTCTCATCGCGATATTGGCTAGCCCGACAAGTGCCAGTGTGGATTTCGGGTCGACTGCCAATGCGTCCTTGAAGGTCTGTTCCGCCTCCGAAATTTTCCCGAGGCCTGCGAGTGCGCTGCCGCGCAAAGCCAACACCGCCCCATTGCCGGCGGCTGGCGCCGCCTCATCGGTAACGATTTCCTTCAGAATTTCCTGGTACTTCCTCATGTTCAACCAAGCCCGGCCAAGGTCAGGCGCCACACTTGGCCAATCCGACCCCAGGTCACGCGCCCGCACGAGTTCCTTTTCCGCTCCAGCGCTATTTCCGTAGGCAAGGTAGACCCGGCCCAACAACAGCCGGGCAGGCGTATTTTCGGGATCTTTCTCCAGGGCATTCTTCAGCTCGATGATGCTGGCCGGAAGTTTGCCTTCTTGGTGGTACTTTCTGGCGCGCTCGAGGAAGTCCTCGGCGCTCAGGTCGGCTGCGTCGCCGCAGGCACCAAGGAGCCCCACGAGCAACGGTGCAAGAACGAAAACAGCCCGGCCAAATAAATGTTCCAATAGCGTGTACACTCTCATTGCCCTTAATTATATCCGTTTTTCTGGGAACCGAAGGACGACAGTCATATCTAGCCTGATCAACCCGGTATTCCGGCCCGACAGCCAGGGATTATACTTCTCCGCCGATCCTGACACGGGCTCCGATCATTCAAAAGTTTAATTAAAGTGTGGTTAAATAATATAGTTATTTCAAAGACATGTTCAATTGAATCAGGATGTGAAAACGCTTATTTCGGCGCTCTGAACGTTGATGTCCCCATGCCCGCGTGCGGCTTTGTTCATTGCCCCGAATCCACCCATTGACCAGACCCTTCCAAAATTCCTCCGTACACCGCCTCATACCGGGCAACGCTTGCCCGCCAGTTCCGCTCCTCCTCGACGAATTTCCGCCCCGCGGCGCGGATGCCGGGCCATTCCGTCTTCCTTTGCAAGACGTCGACAACGCGCCGCGCTAGGTCCTCGACCCGATCCGCCTCGAATAGGTATCCGGTCTTGCCGTCGTCGATCAGTTCCCTGTGTCCGCCGACGTTTGACGCCAGCAGTATGCGTCCCTGAGCCATGGCTTCCAACGGTTTCAGGGGCGTGACGATCTCCGTCAGCCGCATCGAACGCCGTGGATACACCAGGAGGTCGACGAGATCATAATACCCCATGACCTGATCCTGGGGCACCCGGCCGGTGAAAATCACGTGGTCATCGATTCCCAGCTCCCGGCTCAGCGCCTTCAGCTTTTCCTCCTCGCGCCCGCCACCGACGAGCAGCACCTTGACCAAGGGCAACGACGCCATGACCCGGGGCAATGCCTCGAGCAGCAGGTCCAGGCCCTCGTAGGCATAGAACGAGCCGATGAACCCCAGCACTGTGGCATTTTCGAGGCCCAATTGTCGGATCAGGGCGGAGCCGGGGTCGTTGCCGGCCGAGAACGCCTCCACATCGACCGCATTGGGGATCACGGTCACTTTCTCGGGCGGGACTCCCCGGTCCAGGATATCCGTTCGCAGCCCTTCGCAAATGGTGGTCACCGCGTCGGCGCGCCGCAAAGCGACGGTCTCCAAATACCGCGTCGCCCGGTAGCGCGGCCCCCCGGCCGTGCTGGTCCCGTGATCGACGGCGGCGTCCTCCCAGAATGCCCGCACCTCGTAGACCACCGGAATCCCGTGCCGGCGGCCCACTTGCATCGCCGGAAAGGCATTCAGCACCGGCGAATGGGCGTGCAGGATATCGGGCCGCACATGACCGATCACCTCTTCCAGGCGCCGCGCCGTTGCCTTCATCTGGATCAACTCGCGGACGACCGGCAGCGTCCCCACACCGTCCCGTGGCGCCGGCGTTCGGTAGAATGTCCATCCCTCCACCATCTCTTCCAGGTCGCCCGATACCGGGTGTTTCGGGGTCGTCAGGTGAAAGGTTTCCCAGCCCCGGTCGCGCTGGGCCCGCAGGATGCCCAATGTGCGAAAGACATAACCGCTGTGTAGCGGCAGGGAGTGGTCCAGGATGTGGAGGATTCTCATCGGCCCACCCCGCCCGCCAGAACATCGTCGTAAATTTCCAGATACCGGTCCACCATGGTTTCAAGGCTGAAGGTGGCCTCGATCCGGTCACGGCCGGCCCGGCCGTGGCGCCGGGCCAGATCGGGGTTTTCGACATAGGTCCTCAGGGTCTCGGCCATCCCGGCCGGATCGCCGGGCGGCACCAGCGCCCCCGTCACCCCGTCGACGACCAACTCGGGATTGCCGCCGACGTCCGTCGCCACCACCGGCAGGCCGCTCGCCATCGCCTCCAGGATGGTGTTCGATATCCCTTCGTTGATGGACGGCAGCACGAAGACGTCGAGGCCGCGCAACAGCCCGGCGACGTCCGCGCGGTCGCCGGGCAGCCAGGAGATGTCGGTGGCGCCCCCGTCTTCCAGGATATCGGCGGCCCGGGCGCGGAGGCTGCCGTCGCCCACCAGAACCAGGCGAAGCCTGTTTCGGGCTTCCGGCACCAGCGACAGCAGATGGACGAACGCCCGCGCCAGGGTCACTTGATCCTTGACCGTTTCCATGCGTCCGACGGTGCCGATGACGACCGTTTCCGGGAGGGCGAAATCGGCGACGGGCAGCGTCTCGCGCCCCGTTTCTGCGGAATGGAACCGGGTGCTATCGACGCCGTTGTATATCTGCACGACCTTGTGCTCGGGCACCCCGACCCGCTGGCAAAGCCATCCCTCGAGATCGCGG
>JAJFIG010000409.1 GCA_021775195.1 Rhodospirillales bacterium
ACGTCGCCGATGGCAAAGACCCGCCGGTTGGTTGTTCGCAGGCGGGCATCGACGGTGATGCCCTTGCGCGAGTAACCGATGCCGGCGGCCTCCAGGTTCAGGTTCGACAGATTGGGCCGGCGCCCCGCCGCGACGAGCAGATGGGAGCCGATGACCGTGCGGCGAATTCCATGTTGTTCGATCGTCACCGCGACACCGGGAACGTCTCGTTTACCGCGAAAGGCCGCGACCGATTGGACGGCGGTGCCCTCGAGAATTTCGACGCCGTCGCTCCGGACCCTGTCAAGCACCACCGCGGTCAGTTCTGGATCGTCCTTGGACAAGGCGGAGAAGGCCTCGACAACGGTTACCCGCGCCCCCAGCCGGCGATGGGACTGGGCGATCTCAAGGCCGATCGGGCCACCGCCGACAACGATCAGGTGGCTGGGCCGCTGGCGAAGATCGAAGATGGTTTCGTTGGTCAGGAACGGAACCTCGTCCAGTCCCGGAATGGGCGGGACCATCGGCGCCGAGCCGGTGGCTATCACGAATCGCCGCGCCTTGACGACCGCGGCGCCGGCGCGCACCGACCGTGGGCCGACGAACTCACCACGGTCGCTGATCACCGTCACGCCAAGGCTTTCGAACCGTTCGACGGAGTCGTGGGGCGCGATCTTTGATATGACCCCGTGAATGTGGTCATGGACGGCGGCGTGGTCGATCTCCGGCTCGGCACCGTTGACGCCGAAGGAACGGCCGGCGCGGGCCGCCTCGGCATGATGGGCGGCGGCGATGAGCGCCTTGGAAGGGACGCAGCCATAGTTCAGGCAATCGCCCCCCATCTTGCCGCTCTCGATGAGAACGGTCTCCGCCCCCATCTGGCTGGCGCCGGCGGCGACCGAGAGCCCGCCCGACCCGCCGCCGATGATGCAGACATCGGGGGTCAAAATTTCACTCTTCATCGATCGCCTCCGACTATCAGGGGCAAGAATGGTGACATGGGCCGCGCCTATGGATGGTCGGGGAGGCCGATGAAGGCCCCGAGCACGGCGCCGTAGACGATGTGGCCAACCAGCGAGGCGACAGCCGGCGGCATGGCGCCCATGAAGAAGCCGCCGCCGGTCAGCGGCATGACGACGATCATGGCGGTGAGCCAGAGGATCAATCCCCAGACGATGCCCTTCAGCCATGCCGGTTCCGGCATGGAGCGGTAGGTGACGAGCAGATAGCCCAAGGGAAAGAGGACGGTGCCGAGGACGAAATGGACGATCATGCCGACGGTCCACGAGCCACCCATCATGGCGCCGAGATGGGCGGCGATATCCATCGGCTTACCGATCATCATCGGTGCCGCGAAATACATCATCAGCGTCAGCATGATGGTGGCGGCGAACCCGCCGAGGACGGCGCGTAGCGGCCTTTCCATCACATCGGCGGCCACTTGTTCAACGATTCGGGTCACGGTCGATCCCCCTTTCGGATAAAGGTGTCCCTTTGCGGATGGCCCGGGATGGTCCGTCCGCGTTGTCTCTGGTTTTTTAGATGCCCCGGGGACGAAAAGGTTACAGGGGGTGGTGGCCGGAACCGGAGGGCGGGGCCTAATTGGCTTTGCCGGGGCCGGACCGGCGGTCTAGGATGGTGTTCCAGGAAAAGGGCGGCCGGCGACGGCCAGGGTGCACGAACCGGCAATGAATTCTTCCGTCGATACCAGCCAGGCAATCGAAAACCAGGATTTGCGCGACACGGCGTTGGCCGACGCCGTTCGCGAGCATGGCGGGGCGATGCTGTCGGTGGCCCGCCGCCTGCTGGGCAACGAGGAAGATGCCCGGGAGTGTGTCCAGGAAGGGTACCTCCGTGCCTTCTCCAAGGCCGAGTCCTTCGAGGGCCGGTCGTCGTTCCGCACCTGGCTGCACCGGATCGTGGTCAATACGGCGCTTGGCATCCTGCGTTCGCGCAAGCGGGCGCCGACCCAATCCATCGACGACCTGCTGCCCGAATTCGACGCCGAAGGCTGCCGCATCGAGCCCGACTGGCATTTCAACGAACCGCTGGAGCGGATGCTGGAGCGCGACGACGTGAGAAGCCTTGTCCGCCGGTCCATCGACGGGCTTCCCGACCCCTATCGTACGGTCCTCCTGCTTCGTGATATCGAGGGGTTCACGACCGATGAGGCCGCGGCCATGCTCGAGACCAACACGGGGGCGATCAAGACAAGACTGCACAGGGCGCGGGCGGCCCTGAAGAAGCAGCTCGAGCCGCTTTGGGCGAGGGGCGAGCTATGAAAAAAGATAGTGCTAGAATGCGAAAGGTGAAATCAGTCATGGCCAAGCTTCCAATGATGCTCACCTGCGCCGAATTCGAGGCCTTCGTGCTCGACCACCTGGAAGGAACGCTGCCGAAAAGACAGCGCCTGATCTTCAGGATGCACCTGAAGGTCTGCCGGGACTGCCGCAGCTACCTGGCGGCCTACGAGCGCAGCGTTGAATTGGGGAAAGCGGTTTTCCAGGACCCGGAAAGCCCGGTGCCGGGGGAGGTGCCGGAGGACCTGGTGAAGGCGATCCTGGCGGCCAAGCAATAAACCCGTTGCCGGACCGGAATGCCGGCGCGACCCGGGGGAAGTGACGAAAACAGGGGGGAATAGTGGCTAAACGCAAGATAACGCTGACCGGTGCGGCGGGATTCCTGCTCTCGTACGTGGCCGAGAACTACGCCGCCATGGGCGACGAGGTGGTGCTGTTCGACCGCCTGGACGAGAGCGACCTGCCTGGTTACGCCAGGGACATCCTGGAGAAATTCCCCAACACCACATACGTTGCCGGCGACATCCGGGACAAGGCGCTGGTGACCGAGATCATCCGGGGCGCCGATATCGTCTATCACTTCGCCGCCCTCATGGGCACCAGTTCGCGCTTCAAGCAGGAAGTGATCACCACCGAGGTCAACATCATCGGTACGCTGCACGCCTGCGAGGCGGCCCTGGAAACCGGCGTCGACTATTTCGTCTATCCGCCCCGGCCGATGGTGACGGGCTGGCTGACGCCCTACATCATCACCAAGACTGCCTCGACCCAGTTCGTGCAGATGTTTCACGAGACCTACGGCCTGCCCACGGTCGGCCTGAATATCGGCAACGGCTACGGGCCCCGGGAGCGCGCCGTGCTGGAGGCCAATGCCTACAAGAAGGGCGAGGGCCGGAAGATGATGGCGACCTTCGTCGAGAACGCGATCAAGGGTGAGCCCCTGCCGGTGATGGGGGACGGGCTGCAGTCGTCGGACTTCGTCTTCATCGAGGACGTGGTCGAAGCCTGCATGAAGGCGCCCCGGGACGCGGCCCTGGGACAAATTATCGAGATCGGAACCGGGGTGCGGACGACGGTGCTGGACGTGGCCAGGCTGATCATCGAGCTTACCGGAAGCACTTCGGAAATCACCATGATGCCGCTGAGGACGGGCGAGACCAAGATCCACACCATGTCCGACAACACACTGGCCAAGGATTTCCTGGACTGGGAACCGAAGACATCGCTGAGGGAAGGGCTGAAGAAAACCATCCCCTGGTACGCCGGGCAACTGGGCCTGCCGTCACCCATCTGAGACCGGTCCGGATTTTTAGCTTGTTGAAGATTAATGATAAAAAAAGAATGAGCGTTGGATAGAGATGGGAAGTCGATGGAATCATGGGTTGGAAAACGAAGAAGAATCATTCTCATCGATTGTATACGAATCGGAAACCTTTGTTCTTTAATGAAAAGGGGGGAACACAGATGAATCCGGCCCGATGGCTCCCGGTTTCCGGGGCACGGCCCGGGATTCTCTGAAAGATTCCGTAGACCGGGCGGTCGGGGAACTGTTCGCGCGGGGCATGGGGCGGCTGCCACATAGCCGCCATAGTGTTGGCGTATGCGCTTGTAAGATCATGCGCAAGCGATCAGCACGTGCATGAATGGGGGATGGGAAAACATGCGGGCCGAAGGCTTTGTGACGGGGGTGTTTCTGGTTTCGCTGGTGGTTGCGGGAACCGCCGCTGCCGAACGGGACGCCTCCAGTTCCGGTGCGACAGCTTCCCGCCCAGCGGCCGGCCAGCAACTGGCCCAGAGTCCGCGGACCCTCAAACCCGGCAGCGACCTGACCAAGGCGACGAGCAAGGCCAAGAACGGCGCCACCATCGTGCTCGGCGCCGGCACCTATCCCGGGGTCATCAACGTCGAGGGCAAGTCCCTGACGGTCAAGGGCGACCCGGGCGGCAAGACCGTGCTGACCGGGGCCAAATCCCAGATGATCGTGCGCGTGGTCAAGAAAGGCCGCCTGACGCTGGACCACGTTACCTTCAAGACCCGCGCCAAGGACGGCATGGCGGCCTACGTGAAGGACGGCGCCGCGACCGTCAGCGACTGCCGCGCCACGGCCACCGTGCAGCCGGCATTCTATGCCGACGGCGGGCGCATCGAGGTCGTGCGCTGCACTCTGACGGACCTTCAGGACTCGGCCGTCGTCGGGGTCAAGAAATCGACCGTGATCGTGCGCGACTCGACAATCTCCGGCAGCCCCAAGGGGGGCGTCGTCATCCGCAAGGGCAGCAAGGGCGAGGTTACCGGCACCCGTTTCGAGAAAATCACCGGCCAGACGGTAACGGCGGCGGAGAATTCCTCCGTCGTCGTCAGCAAGAGCCGGTTCAGCGCCAGTCCGGGCCGGGGCGTCGTCGTAAGCCGCAACAGCACCGGCACGGTCTCGGCGTCCCAATTCGACAACATGGGCGGGGTCGGCGTCCTTGGTCTCGACGGGTCGACGGTAACGGTGGACCGGTCGACCTTCACCGACATGAAGAAAACCGCCGTCCACGGGCAGAAGGGCGGCAAACTGACGGTCAAGAGCTCGCGCTTCACCAACGTCAAGGGCGCCGTGGCGACCATGGAAGGCGCCATCGCCGTCACCGTCCAGAGCAACGCCATCAGCGGCGTGCCGGCGAAGGGCTTCGCCATCTCGACTTCGTCGTCGGGCAAGATGGTG
>JAJFIG010000410.1 GCA_021775195.1 Rhodospirillales bacterium
ATCCATGGCGGCCAGCAGCCGCTCGAGGTCGCCATGGAAGGCGGCCCCCGACACCCGGCGGGTACGGTGGCGGGTACCGTAAGTGGAGGCTATGGCCTCGGCCAGGGGAACCTCGTCGGCGGGGGTGCCGGTGAACTCGTCGAACCCCAGGGTCATGGTGTCGAGGCCGGCGCCCCGCATCTCCGAGGCGAGGCCGGTGACGGTGGCCGAATCGAGGCCCGCCGAGAGGAAAACCCCGACCGGCACGTCGGCGACGAAATGATGTTCGACACTGTCGAGCAGGGCCTGACGCAGATCCGGCGTTTCCGCCCCGCTGTCGCCGCTTTCCGCCAGTACCGCCGCGATGTCGAAGAACCGCTCCGTCTTTCGCCCGCCCCTGGCATCGAGCCACAGGGTGGTGCCCGCCGGCAGGGCCTGGATACCGGCATAAAGGGTGTGGGGCTCGGGCACGGAGCCGAAGAGGAAAAAGCCGGCGTGCCCGGCGGCGTCGGGGGCGCGGTCGATGGTGCCGCCGGCGAGCAGCGCCTTGACCTGGGATGCGGCGCGGAGGGTGGCACCGTCGTCGGCGTAATAGAGCGGCTTGATGCCGAAGGGGTCGCGGGCCATCAGCACCCCCTGGCGGTCCCGGTCCCAGATGACGAAGGCGTACATGCCGCGCAGATGCTCGACCATGCCCGCGCCATGGGCGTCGTAGAGGTGGAGCAGGACCTCGGTGTCGGACTGGGTGGTGAAAACCCGGCCCTGGGATTGGAGAGCCTCGCGCAGGGCACGGAAATTGTAGATCTCGCCGTTGTAGGTGATGCGGTAGCGGCCGTCGTCGAAGGCCATGGGCTGGGCCGCGGCGGCGCTGAGGTCGATGATGGAGAGCCGGCGGTGGGCGAGACCGACCCTGCCGTCGGCGGCAATCCAGGCACCCTCGCCGTCGGGCCCGCGGGCCGCCATGGCCTGGCGGACGGCAAGCAGTTCCCGTTCGTCGACGGGCGGCGCCGCGGCGGCGTAAGCGAAAATGGCGTTGAGTCCACACATGGCCGGCGCCAGTTAACTTGCTACGGGGTTTGGAATAAAGCTCTTTCGCACCGCATGGCGCTTTGCATCGGGCGGCGGATTAAGGGTACAACAAGGCCATGAAGCAGGTCATCCAGAGCGCCCGCACCGGCAAACTGGAACTGAAGGAGGTTCCCGAACCGACGGCGCGGGCCGGCCACGTGCTGGTGCGGACGCGGGCATCGCTGATCTCCGCCGGCACCGAACGCCTGGTTGTGGACTTCGCCCGCAAGAGCTTGGCCGGCAAGGCCAAGGCCCGTCCGGACCTGGTAAAGAAGGTGCTGACCAAGGCGCGCCGGGACGGTGCCCAGGCGACGTGGGCGGCGGTGATGACGCGCCTCGACGAACCCCTGCCCCTGGGATACTCGGCCGCCGGCGAGGTGGTCGGGGTCGGCGCCGGACTGGAAGGCCGCTTCAGGACCGGCCAGCGGGTCGCCGTGGCGGGCGCCGGGTGCGCCAACCACGCCGAGGTCAACGTCGTTCCCGCCAACCTGGTGGCCCCGGTGCCCGACGGCGTCGCCGACGAGGAAGCCTGTTTCGCGACCCTTGGGTCCATCGCCCTTCATGCGGTGCGCAACCTGGAGCCGGGCCTCGGCGACGTGGTCGCGGTGATCGGGGTTGGGCTGGTCGGCCAACTGGCGGTGCAGCTGCTGGCCCTTTCCGGGGCGCGGCCGGTGGCCGTGGACTACGACGCGGGACGCCTGGACCTGGCCCGCCGCCTGGGCGCCGAGGCGGTGCTGAGCCCAGCCGACGGCACCATGGCCCAGTCGGTGGCTTCAGTTACCGGGGGCAAGGGCTGCGACGGCATTCTGATTGCCGCCGCCGGCGCCTCCAGCGAGGCCTTCCATACCGCCGCCGCCATCGCCCGGGACCGGGCACGGGTGTGCATGGTGGGCATGACCGGGACCGAATTCCCCTACCGCGAGTTCATGCAGAAGGAACTGAACCTGGTGGTCTCGCGGTCCTACGGGCCGGGCCGCTACGACGACGATTTCGAAAGGCGGGGCATGAAGTACCCGCCCGGCTTCGTGCGCTGGACGGAAACCGAGAACCTGGCCGAATGCCTGCGCCTGATGGCTCCCGGCGGGGCGCGGCGCCTGGACGTGGGCGCCCTGATCACCCAACGCTTCCCGATTGCCGAGGCGGAGCGGGCCTACACCCTGGTCACCGAGGGAACGGAACCCCACCTGGGGGTGGTCCTGACCTATGACGAAGGGCCGGCGGCGGCGAAACCGGCTTTTGCCGAGGCCCGGCCCAAGGCCGGCGGCTGCGTCCTCGGAGTCATCGGGGCGGGGAATTTCGCCCGCTCGGTACTGCTTCCCGAGCTCAGGAAGATGGGCGGCGTCACGCTGCATACCCTGGCCACCCATCGCGGGGCGGTAGCGGCCCACGGCCAGGAGACCTTCGGCTTCGCCCAGGCGGCGACCGACGAGGCGGCGGTGCTGGAAAACCCGGAGATCAACGCCGTCCTCGTCGCCACCCGCCACGGCAGTCACGCCGAACTGACGGCGCGGGCGCTCGAGGCGGGCAAGTCGGTGCTGGTGGAAAAACCGCTGGGCCTGAACCGGGACGAGATCAACCGGGTGATCGAGGCCCGCAACGGATCGGACGCCTTCTTCCAGGTCGGGTTCAACCGCCGTTTCGCGCCCCTGGCGCTGAGCGTTCGCGAGCATCTCGACAGGACCACCGGCCCCCGCTTCATCGTTCTGCGCGTCAACGCCGGCGGGGTTCCCGCCGACAGCTGGCTCAACGCCCCCGACGACGGCGGCGGACGGGTTCTCGGCGAGGTCTGCCATTTCATCGACCTGGCGCGGTTTTTTGTCGGCAACGACATCGTCTCGGTGCAGGCGGATGCGGCGGCGGCGGGCGGCGGCCCCTGCGACGACGTGACGGCGACGCTGCGCTTCAGCGACGGCAGCCTGGCGACGGTCGCCTATACGGCGCTCGGCGACGTCGCCTTCAGCAAGGAGCGCTTCGAGGCCTATGCCGGCGGCACCGTGATCACGGTCGACAACTTCCGCGCCCTGACCGTGGTCGTCGACGGCAAGGTCAAGACGCGGACCGGTCGCGGCGGTCAGGACAAGGGCTTCCGGACGGCCCTCGCCGCCTTCGCCGAGGCGGTGGCGCGGGGCGGCCCGGCACCGGTGGACGAGGGCGAGCTGGTGGCGTCGAGCATCGCCACCATCGCGGTTCTCGAATCCCTGCAATCCGGACAGCGAATCGACCTGTGACCGGGGGGAAATATTTTTTGGGCCGGGAGCCGCGCCCGACTATGATCGCCCATCGGGGGACGACGCCGTGACCATGGACCTGGACGCTTATTTCGCATCGGAACTGGATCAGCACGCCGCCGTGCTCGGGGCCACCCGGGAGGCCGTGCGCGAACCCTTCGCCCGGCTGGTGGCGGCGTGCGTCGCGGCGGTCAAGGGCGGCTACAAGATCGTCTTCTTCGGCAACGGCGGAAGCGCCGCCGACTCCCAGCACCTGGCCGCCGAACTGGCGGTACGCTACAAGCAGGACCGGGCGCCAATCGCGGCCCTGGCGCTGACCACCGACACCTCGGCCCTGACCGCCATCGGCAACGATTTCGGTTTCGACGATCTGTTCGCGCGCCAGGTCGAGGCCGCGTGCAAGGCCGGCGACGTGGTCATCGGCATCTCCACCTCGGGCAACAGCGAGAACATCATCCGCGGCCTCGACGCGGCGCGCAAGCTGGGGGCGACGGCGGCCGGGTTCGGGGGCCGCGACGGCGGCCGCATGCGGGGCCTCGCCGATCCCTTCCTGGTGGTCCCGTCCGACGATACTGCCCGTATCCAGGAAATGCACATCACCATCGGTCACATGCTGTGCGGGGCGCTGGAACTCGAACTGGGCCTGTTATGACCGGGATCGCCTTCCTTCATACGGCCCAGGTGCACGAGCCGACCTTCGCCGGCCTGATGAGCAGCCTGGCTCCGGATATTCCGGTGTGCCATATCGTCGACGATTCCCTGCTCTCCGACGCCATGGCGGCGGGCGAGGTTACCGAGGATGTCCGGCATCGGATTGGGGAACGACTGCGCCAGGCGGCGGGCCGGGACGTGGGCCTGATCATCTGCACCTGTTCGACCATCGGCGGTGTCGCGGAGACCCTGGACGGCGCCTTGGGTATCCCCGTCATGCGCATCGACCGGGCGATGGCGGAGCGGGCCGTCGAGCTGGGCCCGCGCATTGTCGTCGCCGCCTGCATCGAATCGACCATCGCGCCGACCACGGACCTTCTGGCGCAAGTGGCTGGCGAATCGGGCCGGCGGATGACGGTCACGACCCTGGTCATCGACGGTGCCTGGGACAAGTTCCTGGCCGGCGACCTGGACGGATACCACGCCGCCATTGCCGACGGCCTTCGGGACGCCGCGGGTGAAGCCGATGTGATCGTCCTGGCGCAAGCGTCGATGGCGCCGGCGGCGGAGCGTTGCAACGGCCTTGGTACGGACATCCTGAGCAGCCCGGAACTGGGCGTCCGCCGCGCCGTCGCGATGGTTGTCGGCGGAGGGGAACGGAAATGACGGATCGCGCGTCCCTGGTTTCCCTGGTCGAGGCGTTCGGCAACGCCCGGGTGCTGTGCGTCGGCGACGTCATGCTGGATCGCTTCGTCAGCGGCGACGTGGAGCGCATTTCTCCCGAGGCACCGATCCCGGTGCTGCGGGTCGGGCGCGAGACCTCCATGCTGGGCGGCGCCGGCAACGTGGTCCGCAATCTGGTGGCCCTGGGCGCCGACGTCCATTTCGTCGCCTGCGTCGGCGCCGACGACGCGGCGGACGGCATCCGGGGCCTGCTCGGTGAACAGAGTTCGGTGACGGCTGATTTGGTCGTCGACGGGGACCGGCAGACGGCGATCAAGACCCGTTTCGTCGCCGGAACCCAGCAGATGATGCGGGCCGACCGTGAAACCACCGGCGCCCTGGCGACAACACCGCGGGCCGAACTGATGGACGCGGTGAATACGGCGCTGCGGAATTGTGCCGTCGTCGTGCTTTCCGATTACGGCAAGGGCGTGCTCGACGACGGCGTCGCCGGCGCGGTTATCGCCGCCGCCGGAAGCGCCGGCAAGCCGGTCATCGTCGATCCCAAGGGCAGCGACTTTTCCCGCTATGCCGGCGCCAGCGTGCTGACCCCCAACCGCCGCGAATTGGGCGAGGCCGCCGCCATGGCGGTGGACGGCGACGACGCCATCGCCGATGCCGCCCGGCACCTGATCGCGGGCTGCGGCGTCGACGCGGTCCTGGCGACACGCAGCCAGGACGGCATGACTCTGGTGACGGCCAACGGCGGCGTCGCCCACTTGGAAGCGGAGGCCCGCGAAGTATTCGACGTCTCGGGCGCCGGCGACACCGTGGTCGCGACCCTGGCGGCGGCGCTCAGCGTCGGTGCCGGACTGGCGGAAGCGGCGACCCTGGCCAACGTCGCCGCCGGTATCGTGGTCGGCAAGGTGGGCACGGCGGCGGCCTTCGCCGCCGACGTCATCGGCGCTTTGCATCACCAGGACATCTCAAGCGCCGAGGCCAAGGTGATGGCGCTGGAACCGGCGCGCGACCGGATCGAGACCTGGCGGCGCAAGGACCTGGCCATCGGTTTCACCAACGGCTGCTTCGACCTGCTACACCCGGGCCACGTGACCCTACTGGCCAAGGCCAGGGACGGCTGCGACCGGCTGGTGGTGGGACTGAACAGCGATTCCTCGGTCAAGCGCCTGAAGGGCGACGACCGGCCGATCCAGTCGGAGGCGGCACGGGCCCAGGTGCTGGCGTCCCTGGCCAGCGTCGACATGGTGGTGGTGTTCTCCGAGGACACGCCGCTGGCGCTGATCGACGCCATGCGCCCGGAGGTGCTGATCAAGGGCGCCGATTATACCGTCGACACGGTGGTCGGCGCCGACCTTGTGCAGGGATACGGCGGTAAGGTGATGCTGGTCGATCTGGAACCCGGGCACAGCACCACGGCGACCATCGCCCGCATGGCCAAGTAGCGTCGGTCGACGCCGCGGTTTGCCCGATTCGGGCGATGCCCCTATAACCACGGTCTACCCTGACCGGGCCTTATTCCATGCTGCGTCCCGAATCTATCGCAACCACTTTGCTGCTGACCGCCCTGGTCGCCTTCGGGCCCCTGTCGACGGACCTCTATCTGCCGGCAATGCCGGCCCTGGCGCGGGTGATGGAGGCCGACGTCGCTCTGGTTCAGCTGACCCTGAGCGTGTTTCTCCTCGGCTTTGCCGTCGCGCAACAGGTTTATGGGCCGCTTTCCGACCGCTTCGGACGGCGTCCGGTGCTGGTCGCCGGGATCGCCGTCTATACCGCCGCCAGCCTCGCCTGCGCCGCCGCTACGACCATCGAGACCTTGATCGCCGCCCGCTTCTTCCAGGCCGTGGGAGCCTGCGCCGGCGGCGTCCTGGCGCGGGCCGTGGTGCGGGACGTCCATGGTCGGGCGCGCGCCGCCAAGGTCATGTCCTACATGGCGACGGCAATGGCGACGGGACTGCTGCTGGCGCCGATGCTGGGGGGCTACCTGGTGGTCTGGTTCGGCTGGCAGGCGGTGTTTCTGGTCCTGGCGGTGCTGGGCGGGCTGCTGGTGGCGGTGGTCGCCGTCCTGCTGCCGGAGACCAACGCCAAGCCCGACGCCGACGCGACCCGCCCGGGACAGGTGGCCCGCAACTACCTGAGCCTTTTTTCGTCTCCGGTCTTCATCGGCTTCACGGTCGCCAACGGGTTCGTCTTCAGCGGCCTGTTCGCCTTCGTCTCGGGGGCGCCCTTCGTTCTGATCGACTATCTGGGACTGGCGCCGCAGGACTTCGGGCTGACCTTCGGCGTCGTCGTCGCCGGCTACATCTGCGGCACCTTCATCAGCGGTCGCCTGACCATGGCGCTGGGACTGGAACGGCTGATGGGGACCGGATGCGCGGTAGCCCTTGCCGCCGGCCTCGGGTTGGCGGCGCTGGCCACGGCCGGCGTCGACCGGCCGGCGGCGGTGGTGGTGCCGATGTTC
>JAJFIG010000042.1 GCA_021775195.1 Rhodospirillales bacterium
GGCGCGGCTGGAACAGTCATGCTCAGGCCCCCGCCAGGTACATGCCGCCGTTGACGTGGATGCACTGGCCGGTGATGTAGGCACCCTCGGGCCGGCACAGGTGGCGGACCATGGCGGCGATCTCGTCCATGCGGCCGAGGCGTTCGATGGGACGCTGTATCCCACCGGTCGAGCGCTTGCCGGCGGAACCGCCGCGCACGGTGTCGATGTGGCCGGGGGCAACGCAGTTGGCGGTGATGCCCTTGTCCCCGAACTCGATGGCGATGGTCCGGGTCAGGCCCAGCAGCCCCATCTTGGCCGCCGTCACGTGAGCCCGGTTTGGGGTGAGAATATGGAGCGTCGAGCCGCCGATGGTAATCACCCGGCCACCGCCCTGCTCCACCATATGGGGCAGGCAGGCCTTGCAGCACAGGAACGGCCCGTCGAGATCGACGGCCAGGACCTCCTTCCATTCGGCGAAGGGAATGTCGAGGAAGGGCTGCTGGCGGCGGATGGCGGCGTTGCAGACCAGGATATCGATGCGGCCGAAGGCGGCAATGGCGGCGGCGGCCAACCCGTTGGCCTGGGCCTCGTCGGTGACGTCGGCGAGATGGGCGACGGCGCGCCCGCCGGCGGCGTTGATCTCGGCGGCGACGGCCTCGGCGGCGTCCCTGTCCTGGAGGGCATTGACGACGATGGCGGCGCCGTCGGCGGCCAGCGCCAGGGCGATGTCGCGGCCGATATTGCGGGCCGCCCCGGTGACGACGGCGACCTGGCCGGCGAGGGGCTGGTTGGTGTCCTGGTTCATTTTACCGGCCCCTCCTCATCCGCCTAGGAACATGCCGCCGTTGACGTGCATGATCTGGCCGGTGACGTAGGCGGCCTCGGGCAGGCACAGGTAACGGACCATGGAGGCGATCTCGTCCACCGCGCCCATGCGGTCGACGGGGGGATGTATCTTGAGCGGCGGGCGGACGCCCGCCGACCCGGGACGCACCGTGTCGATGAAGCCCGGCGAGACCGAGTTGACGGTAATGTTGTGCTGGCCGAGCTCGACGGCGAGGCCGCGGGTGAAGCCGGTGAGGCCCGACTTGGAGACCAGATTGTGAACCCGGTTCGAGGTGCCGACGTGCCAGGAGATGCCGCCGAGGGTGACGACGCGGCCCCAGCCCCGTTCGATCATGTGGGGAACGCAGGCCTGGGCGGTGTGGAAGGCGCCGTCGAGGGTGACGTCGATGACGCCGCGCCATTCCTCGTAGGTCATTTCCAGGAACGGTTTCTGGCCGCGGATGGAGGCGTTGCAGACCAGGATGTCGACACCGCCGAAAGCGGCGACGGCGGCGTCGACGAGACCCTGGACGGCGTCCGGGTCGGTGATGTCGGCAACGTGGGCGATGGCGCGGCCGCCGCCGGCCTCGATGCCGCCGGCGACCTCTTCCGCCGCGGCCTGGTCCCGGGCCCCGTTGATGACCACGGCAGCGCCGTCGCCGGCGAGGCGTTCGGCCGTGGCCCTGCCGATGTTGCGGGCCGATCCGGTAACGATGGCAACCTTGCCGGCCAGCAGGCCGGTGCTTTCTCCGCTCATGATCTCAGCTTCCCGTGAACTGTTGCTTGCGTTTCTCGGCGAAGGCGGTGACGCCTTCGTAGAAGTCGTTGCTGGCGACGCAGTTGAGGAAACCGCCGGTCTCGGCGTCCAGTTGGGCGGCAAGGTCGCGGTCCATGGAGCCGTTCAACAGCGCCTTGGTCTCGGCGTAGGCCTTGGCCGGTCCGGCGGCCAGGCGCACCGCAAGCGCCGAGGTCTCCGCTTCCAGGTCGGCGGCGGGGACGATGCGGTTGATGAGGCCCATGGCCAGCGCCGCCTCGGCGTCGAAGCGGTCGCCCAGGAGGGCGATCTCGAAGGCCCGCTTGAGGCCGACGGTGCGCGGCAGGAACCAGGTGGAGCCGCCGTCGGGGCTGGTGCCGATGTGGCAGTATGCGAGGGTGAAGAAGGCGTCATCCGCCGTCAGCACCATGTCGCAGGCGAGCATCAGGCTGACGCCGGCGCCGGCGACCGCGCCCTTGACGCTGGCGATGATGGGCTGGGGCATGGCGCGCATGTTGAGGATCACCCGGTGCACCCTGTCGATCATGACGCCGATGTCCTTCTGGACCTCGGCCCGGTCGGACTCTGCATCGAGCTGGGCCTTGAACCCCTTGACGTCGCCGCCGGCCATGAAGTGATCACCGGCGCCGCGGACGACGACGACGCGTACCGCGGTGTCCGTTTTCAGGGCCTCGGTAACGGCAAGCAGGGCGTCGACCACGTCGGGGTTGATGGCGTTCAGCGAGTCCGGGCGGTTCATGGTGAGGGTGCAGATGCCGCCCCCGATTTCGACGAGGACGGTATCGTTGGGCGCGGTGATCATGGTGGTGGCGTTCTCCCTGGCTGGTCCCCGGCTGGCGTCGCCGGGTGGATATCGGTTAGGCTCAGGTTATACCAAATCTCGATGATGATCCCATGCCTCATCCCCGAATTGCCCTGATCCACGCAGTGACACCGGCCATGGCCCCGATAGCGGAGGCTTTCGGGCGGCTGTGGCCGGAGGCGCGGACCATAAATGTGCTGGACGATTCCCTCAGCATCGACGTCGCCGAGGCGGGCGGCCTGACGCCGGAAATCACGAACCGCATGAAGGCGCTCGCCGAATACGGGGTGGCGGCCGGGGCCGACGGCATCCTCTTCACCTGCTCGGCCTTCGGCGCCGCCATCGACGCGGCTAAGAGCGGCCTTTCGGTGCCGGTACTGAAGCCCGACGAGGCGATGATCGAGGAGGCGCTCGGCGCCGGGCCGCGAATCGCGGCACTGGCCACCTTTGCCCCGACCATTGATTCTCTGCGGCTCGAATTGGAGGCCGCCGCCGAGGCGAGGAACCTGACACCGGAGACCGACCTGCGTCACGTGCCGGGCGCGCTGGAGGCGCTCAACGCCGGGCGCGGCGACGAGCACGACGCCCTGATCGCCGCCGCAGCCCAAGATCTGGGCGATTGCGATGCCCTGATGCTGGCCCAGTTCTCCATGGTACGGGCGCGGGGCGCCATTGCCGAAGTGCCGGGCCGCCGGGTGCTGACGGCACCGGAGGCGGCGGTGATGAAACTGCGGAGACTGTTGGGGGCCTGATCCCCCTCAGGTCAGGGGCAGCATGACGTGTTCGCGGTAGGGCGGGCGGGCGTTGAGGCGGTTGTACCAGGCCCTGAGGTTGGGGGCCTCGGGACGGTCGATGTCCATGGTGAACCAGCGGTAGACGGCGGCGCCGGCGGGAATGTCGCCCATGGCCGGTTGGTCGCCGGTGAGGTAGTCCTGTCCGGCGAGATGGCCATCGAGAATTCCCCACAGGTTCGCCGCCTGCCGGCGGGCCTTTTCGATGGCGCCGGCGTCCTGGTCCTCAGGACTTGTGCGGATGAGCTGGCGGAAGAGCACGGTCATGGGCGCGTGGACGGAGGCGATGTACCAGTCCATCCACTGGCTGGCGTGAGCCCGGCGTCCACGGTCGGCGGGGAACCACTGGTCGTCGCCGTATGCCTCGGCGATGTAGCGGACGATGGTGTTGGATTCCCAAAGCACGAAATCGCCGTCCTCGAGGGTCGGGATCAGGCCGGTGGGGTTCCTGGCCAGATAGCCGGGCTGGTCGTTGCCGCCGAAGGGGCCGCCGACGTCGACGCGGTCGACTTCGAGCCCGAGTTCGCCGCAGAGCCACATGACCTTCTGCACGTTGACGGAATTGGGACGTCCGAGAACCTTGAGCATGGGGGTCTCCTTGGCTGATGCCGCCACCGGTTAACGAATGACGAAGGGGTTGGGCGCGTCTTCCGAAGTGCTGATCCAGACGCTTTTGGTCTGCAGGTATTCGCGGATCGCCTCCTGGCCGTTCTCGCGGCCGAGGCCGGAGCGCTTGTAGCCGCCGAAGGGGGACATGAAGCTCACGGCCCGGTAGGTGTTGACCCAGACTGTGCCGGCGCGCAGGCGCTCGGAAACGGTGATGGCGCGGCGGATGCTGCCGGTCCAGACGCCGGCGGCGAGGCCGTAGAGGATGTCGTTGCCGATGGCCACGGCCTCGTCCTCGTCCTTGAAGCGGATGACCGAGAGCACGGGGCCGAAGACCTCTTCCTGGGCGATGCGCATGGTGTTGTCGACGCCGTCGAAAATGGTCGGTTCGACGAACCAGCCATCGCCGCATTCGGGACGGCTGGCGGGGCCGCCGCCGAGGACGCATTCGGCGCCTTCGTTCTTGGCAACGTCGATGTAACTCAGGATCTTCTCGTACTGGGGCTGGGTGGTGACGGGACCGACCTGGGTCTCCAGGTCGGCCGGGTTGCCCATGCGGGCGGTCTTGGCGAAGGCCACCAGCTTGTCCATGAACTGGTCGTGGATCGAGTCCTGGACCAGGAGGCGGGAGCCGGCGATGCAGGTCTGGCCGGTGGCGGCGAAGATGCCCGAGATGGCGCCCTTGACGGCGTTGTCCAGGTCGGCGTCGTCGAAGATGATGTTGGGGGACTTGCCGCCCAACTCCAAACTTACCGACTTGAGGCCCTTGGCCGCCGTCTCGTAGACCTTCTGGCCGCCCATTTCGCCGCCGGTGAAGGCGATCTTGGCGACCTTGGGATGGGCGACCAGGGGCTCGCCGACCTCGGCCCCGAAACCGGTGACCACGTTGACGACACCGGGGGGAAAGCCCGCCTGCTCGAAAAGTTCGACGAATTCCAGGGTCGAGGCGGAGGTGTACTCGGACGGCTTGATGATGATGGTGTTGCCGGCGGCCAGGGCCGGGGCCAGCTTCCAGGTGGCGAGCAGAAGCGGCGAATTCCAGGGCACGATGGCGACGACCACGCCCAGGGGCTCGTGGCGGGTGTAGTTGAACATGCCGGGCTTGTCGACGGGGATGACCGAGCCCTCGATCTTGTCGGCGAGGCCGCCATAGTAATAGTACCACTGGGGCAGGTATTTGAGCTGGGCACCCATCTCGGCGAGCAGCTTGCCGTTGTCCTTGACCTCCAACTGGCCCAGGTATTCGGCCTTTTCCGCCAGCAGGTCGCCGAAGCGGCGCAGCAGGGCGCCGCGGGCGCTGGCAGTGAGCGCCGGCCAGTCGCCAGTGGTGAAAGCGTCGTCGGCGGCGGCGACGGCGCGCCCGGCGTCGTCGGCGTTGCCGCGGGGGATCAGCGCCCAGGGCTTGGCGGTGTAGGGGTCGAAGGACTCGAACCACTCGCCGCCCGCCGGGTCGGTGCGCTCGCCGCCGATGTACATCTGGTATTTCTTCAGGTCCGCCATGGTGTCCCTCCCCTCGTCCTCATTTGCATTACCGGAGCCAGCCGTCAGAGCACGGCGCAGACGGTCAGTTTGCGGTCGCTGATCAGATCGGCGTAGGCGGCGCGGGTCCTGGCCAGGATCGGCGAGTTACGGTGGATATCGAGCGCCGCCTCGTCGCGGTAGATCTCGTAAAAGAACACCCGGCCGTCGTCCTCCTGGTCGACGACGACGTCGAAATAGAGGCAGCCTTCCTCGTCCTCCAGGGTGCGGGCCGCATGGTCGGTGACGAGTTCCCTGAAGGCCTGGCGGCAGTCGGGCTTGATGCGGAATTCGACAACGAGTGCGACCTTGCTCATGGGGTCCCGTCCTCCCTGGTGATGATTATTCTGATTGCGCGCCTTGCGGCGGCATTATTGCCGTTCCTTGAAGCCGAGGCCAAGAAGGATCGTACCGGCGAGGACGACGGCGGCGGTGACCAGCCAGCCGTTGGCGAAATCCCCGGAGTAGTCGACGACCATTCCGAACAAGGGCGGGCCGACCATGCCGCCGACCGACGTGCCGACAAGTCCGTACCCGGTGGCGGTGGCGGCGAGCCGGGGCTCGACGGCCTCGGCCGACAGGATCTGGGCCAGGGGCGCGAAGGAGGCGACGGTCAGTCCCAGCAGCAGGGCCAGGACCGCGCCCATGACGATCCCCCACACCGACCCGACGGCGGCCATGGCAGCGAGGAACACCGCCGCCGCCCCGCACATGATCACGACCAGGGTCTTGCGCCGGCCGGCGAAGAGGAAATCGCTGATCACGCCCCAACCGATGCGCCCGACGGCGCTGATCGCCTGGGCAAGGCCCAGGCACAGGCCGGCGACCGGCTGGCTGGCGTGGGCGGCCTCGCGCATGAAAAGGGTGAGATAGCCGAAGAAGGTGGCCTGGCCCATGTTGAAAAAGGCGTTGGCGCCGAAGATGGCGCCCAGGTTCCTATCGCGCAGGACCTGGCCGAAATCGGCGAGGGCGCCGCGGCGGGTCATGGCCGGCTGCGCCGGCGGGCGTTCGGCCAGGCGCAGACAGAGAACGATACTGACCACGGTGACGGCGATGATCATCCAGAGGATGGTCTGCCAGCTCAGCACCGTGACCAGGGCGCCGTTGCCGGCGGCGAGCACCCCGCCGCCGGGAACGCCGGTCTGCTTGACCCCCATGGCGGTGGCCCGGCGCTCGGGCCTAAACCACAACAGAACGCCCTTGGCGGTGGCCGGGTTGGTAATCGAATAGCCGAGCCCCATCACCCACGTCGCGGCGGCGGCGAGGGGAAATCCCGTGGCCTGGATGAAGATGGCGGTGCCAACGAGCATGATCACCTGCGCGATCACCAGGGCCCAGCCGACGCCGAGACGGTCGACCATGCCGCCGGCGGGCAT
>JAJFIG010000411.1 GCA_021775195.1 Rhodospirillales bacterium
CGTCGTGCTGAATTGGTCCTGCTGTCGCGCACCGAGGCCCGGGTCAACCTCCACTACATCGGCGGTCCGAATCAACTGTCCCTGGCCCTGCAGCAGGCCGATCTGACCCTCGTCCACGATGGCGACCAGTGGGTTCTCGGCCTGGCACCCACGGGCAAGGGGTCATAGGCACGCGCCCGTGAATATCCCCAATACGATTTCCCTCGCTCGTCTTTTCGCCGTGCCGGTGACCATCTGGCTGATCCTCATCGGCGAACTCCTGCCCGCCTTCTGGCTCTTCGTCGCCGCCGGCGTCAGCGACGCCATCGACGGCTTTATCGCCAAGCGCTTCGACTGCGAGACCGAGTTCGGCAAGTTCCTCGATCCCATCGCCGACAAGGTGTTGCTGGTGGGTGTCTTTATCGCCCTCGGCCACGAGGGATACATCGGCACGTGGCTGGTGATCATGGTCGTCTTCCGCGATGTCATCATCGTCGGCGGCGCCCTTTTGTTCCAGACTTTGACCCAGTCCCTGACCATGGAACCCTTGATGATCAGCAAGGTGAACACCGCCGCCCAAATTATCTTTGCCGCCCTCGTCCTGGGCCTCAATGGGTACGGTCTCGAGGCCCGGGTGGTGGTCAATATCCTGGCCTTCGTCGTTGCCCTTACCACCCTGTCATCGGGCGCCCATTACGTTTTCGAATGGTCGCGCCGCGCCTCGGAGGCGGAGGAATAAGGATGACCCGTGAACGCCAAACACTGTTCTGGATCGGCGCCATCGTCGTTTTCGTCGCTCTGCTTTTCCTGCTCAGCGAGGTCCTCATGCCCTTCGTTGCCGGCATGGCAGTGGCTTATTTCCTCGACCCCCTGGCCGACCGGCTGGAGAAGTGGGGAGCGTCCCGGACCCTGGCTACCAGCCTCATCCTCGCCGCCTTTTTCCTCACCGTGGCGGTCGTGCTCGGGCTCTTGTTCCCGCTGCTCCAGGCCCAGGTCATCGATTTCGCCCAACGGGTTCCCGGGTATGTCGAGGCCTTGCGCGACCAGGCGGCGCCTCTGATCGAGAAGTTTTTGGCCAACCTCACGCCCGAGCAGATGGAGAAAATGCGCGAGGCAGTGGGCGCCCAGGCCGGCACGGCCTTCAAGTGGTTGACCAGGATTCTCACCAACCTCTGGGGCGGTGGGCTGGCCGTCTTTAACATTTTGTCCCTGGTGTTCCTGACGCCTCTGGTGACCTTTTACCTGCTCCGCGACTGGGACCGCATCGTCGAGCGCCTCGACACCTGGCTGCCCCGCGACGCCGCCCCGACGGTGCGCGCCCGCATGACCGAGATCGACGAGACCCTGGCCGGGTTCGTGCGCGGACAAGCGACCGTGTGCCTGATCCTTGCCGCCTTCTATGCCATCGCCCTCACCGTCGCCGGGCTCGATTTCGGACTCCTCGTCGGCCTTGGCGCCGGCATCATTTCGTTCATTCCCTTTGTCGGCGCCCTCGTCGGCCTGGTCACCGGCCTCGGTCTGGCCCTGGCCCAGTTCAGCGAGTGGACGCCCATCGTCATCGTCGCCGTGATTTTTGCCATCGGCCAGGTGCTCGAGGGCAACTTCCTGACTCCCAAGCTGGTCGGCGAGCGGGTCGGCCTGCACCCGGTCTGGGTCATCTTCGCCCTCCTCGTCGGCGGCAGTCTGTTCGGGTTCACGGGCATCCTGCTGGCGGTACCGGCCGCCGCCGTCATCGGTGTCCTCGTCCGCTTCAGCCACGACCGCTACATGCAAAGCGAGCTCTACCGGGGAAGCGGCCCCGATTCCGGCGGCCCGCCCGCGGACGGCCCCGCGGGTGACGCGGAGTGAGCGAGCCCCGCCAGCTGCCCCTGGAATTCGACCACCGCCCGGCCCTTTCCGGCGATGACTTTCTGGTCGCCCCCAGCAACAGTGACGCCGTGGCCTGGATTGATCGTTGGCCCCAATGGCCGTCGCCGGTTCTTGCCATCCACGGGCCCGCCGGTTGTGGCAAGACCCACCTGGCCCGGGTCTTCCAGGCCCTCAGCGGCGCCCGGTCCATCGGCCCCGACGATCTGGCCGCCAGCGAACCGCCGGCCCTTGCCGCCGCCCCGGCACTGGTCCTCGAAGACGCCGAGGTGTGTCTCGCCGCCGGCCACGAGGAAACACTCCTCCATCTCTACAACATCCTTGCCGAGACCGGAGTGCGCATGCTGGTGACGGCGCGCCGGCCGCCGGCCCGCTGGTCCGTGGGCCTTGCCGACCTCGCGTCGCGCCTCGGTGCCGCCGTCGCCGTCGGCATCGGCCCGCCCGACGACGCCCTCATCGCCGCCGTGCTGGTCAAGCAGTTCGCCGATCGCCAACTGAAAGTGGACGGCGACGTGGTCTCGTTTATGCTCGCGCGCATGGAACGATCCTTCGCCGCCGCCGGCGCCCTGGTCGCCGCGGTGGACGCGGCAGCTCTGGCCGAGCGCCGCAATATTACCGTGCCCCTGGTGCGACGGGTCATGGACCGGATGAACGGGAAACTAGAAGAACAGGGAGGCTAGAGACTCACCATGGATCTGGGCATTACCGGAAAGACGGCACTGGTCTGCGCCGCAAGCAAGGGATTGGGCAAGGCCTGCGCCCTGTCCCTGGCCCGCGAGGGCGTTGCTGTCACCATCGTCGCGCGCACGCCGGGCCCTCTCGAGGCCGCGGCCGAGGAAATCCGCGCCGCCACCGGATCAACCGTGACCGCCGTCGCCGCCGACATCACGACCCCTGACGGCCAGCAGGCGGCCCTGGACGCGACGCCGGAGCCCGACATTCTCGTCAACAATGCCGGCGGCCCACCGCCGGGCGACTTCCGCGACTGGGACCGGGATACCTGGATCGCCGCCGTCGACGCCAACATGCTGACGCCGATCTTCCTGATGAAGGCGGTGGTCGACGGCATGATCGGACGCGGCTTCGGGCGCATCGTCAATATCACCTCGAGCGCCGTCAAGGCGCCCATCGACATCCTCGGGCTCTCCAACGGGGCCCGCTCCGGCCTCACCGGCTTCATCGCCGGCGTCGCCCGCAAGACCGTGCGCCACAACGTCACCATCAACAATCTGCTGCCCGGGCCCTTCGATACCGAGCGCTTCCACGCCAACGTCGCCGTCGCGGCGAAGAACGCCGGGCGCCCGGTGGAGGACGTCCTGGCCCAGCGCAAGGCCGGCAATCCGGCGGGCCGCATCGGCGACCCGGCTGAATTCGGCGAACTGTGTGCCTATCTATGTAGTGCCCAGGCCAGCTTCATTACCGGACAGAACTTCCTCATCGACGGCGGCAGCTACCCGGGGACGTTCTGAAAATCAGGCCCAGGGGGGGCATCATCATGACCAAGACCTACGACGCCATCATCATCGGTACCGGCCAGTCGGGACCGGCCATGGCCGCCCGACTTTCCGCCGCCGGCAAATCGGTGGCGGTGATCGAGCGCAAGCGTTTCGGTGGCACTTGCGTCAACAACGGCTGCGTTCCCACCAAGGCCCTTGTGGCCAGCGCCCGCGCCGCCCACCTGGCCCGCCGGGGCGCCGAATTCGGCTTCGCCGTCGGCGGCGACGTCCGCGTCGACATGCAACAGGTGAAGGCGCGCAAGGACGCCATCGTCGCCCGCTCCAACCAGGGCGTCGAGCGCTGGATGAAGGGCCTGGAGAGCGCCACCGTCTACCAGGGCCACGGCGCATTCACCGGTCCGCGCCGCGTTCAGGTCGGCGATGAGACTCTCGAGGCCGAACACATCTTCATCAACGTCGGCGGCCGCGCCACGCCACCGCCCATCCCCGGCCTCGACGGCATCCCCCACTTCAACAACGCCTCCATCATGGACGTGGATTCCCTGCCCGAACACCTGATCGTCCTCGGCGGCAGTTACATCGGCCTCGAATTCGGCCAGATGTACCGCCGCTTCGGCAGCCGGGTGACGGTGATCCAGCGCAGCCC
>JAJFIG010000412.1 GCA_021775195.1 Rhodospirillales bacterium
CCTTGCGCCGGGCATAATCCTCCACCTGGTCCCTGCCGATGCGGCCGACGCCGAAGTACTGGGCGTCGGAATGGGAGAAGTAGTATCCCGACACCGACGCCGCGGGCAGCATGGCGAAGCCTTCGGTCAACGTCATCGCGGCATTCTTTTCCGCGCCCAACAAGTCGAACAGGGCCGGTTTCTCGCTATGGTCCGGGCAGGCGGGATAGCCGGGCGCCGGGCGGATGCCCTGGTAGGTCTCGCGAATCAGGGCCGTGTTGTCGAGGTCCTCGCCGGAGGCGTAACCCCAGAACTCCTTGCGTACCCGTTCGTGCATGCGCTCGGCGAAGGCCTCGGCGAGGCGGTCGGCCAGGGCCTTCAGCAGAATACTGTTGTAGTCGTCGTGGGCGGCCTCGAATTCGGCGACCTTGTTCTCGATGCCGAGTCCCGCGGTCACGGCGAAGCCGCCGATGTAGTCTTCCACTCCGGTTTCCAAGGGAGCGACGAAGTCGGCGAGGCAGAAGTTGGCGCGGCCGGAGGTCTTCTTCATCTGCTGGCGCAGGAAATGGATGGTGGTCAGCGCCGATTGGCGAGAGTCGTCGGTATAGACGGCGACATCGTCGCCGTTGACGGCGTTGGCGGGGAAAAACCCGACCACCGCTTTTGCGGTCAGCCATTTCTCGCCGACGATGCGCTCGAGCATCACCCGGGCATCGTCGAAGAGGCCGCGGGCGGCCTCGCCGATGGTGGCGTCGGTGAGGATGCCCGGGTAGGTGCCCTGGAGCTCCCAGGTGCGGAAAAAGGGCGTCCAGTCGATGTGCCCGACGAGGTCGGCGAGATCGTAATCGTCGAAGACCTCGAGGCCGAGGGACGCCGGGCGGGGCGGGGTCACGGCGGACCAATCGATGGCGTGCCCGGCGGCGCGGGCCTCGGCGATGGTGCTCTGGCGGGTCTTGCCGGCGCGCCCGGCGTGGGCGGTGCGGAGGTCCTCGTAATCCTTGGCGACATCGGCGACGAAGCCGTCGCGGAGGGTATCGCTCATCAGATGGCTGGCGACGCCGACGGCGCGGGAGGCGTCGACCACGTGGACGGTCGGGCCCTGGTAGTTGGGCGCGATCTTGACCGCCGTATGGACCTTGGACGTGGTGGCGCCGCCGACGAGCAGCGGAATATCAAAGCCGTCCCGGGTCATCTCGTGGGCGACCGAGGTCATTTCCTCGAGGGACGGCGTGATCAGGCCGCTGAGGCCGATCATGTCGGCGTTCTCGGCCCTGGCGGTCTCGAGGATTTTTGCGTAGGGCACCATGACGCCGAGGTCGATGACCTCGAAATTGTTGCAGCCGAGGACGACGCCGACGATGTTCTTGCCGATGTCGTGAACGTCGCCCTTGACGGTGGCGGTGACGATTTTGCCCTTGGGCTTGAGCACGCCGCCTTCCCCCTTTTCGTCCTCGATGAAGGGGATGAGGTGGGCCACCGCCTGCTTCATGACGCGGGCACTCTTGACCACCTGGGGCAGGAACATCTGGCCCGAACCGAACAGATCGCCGACCACGTTCATGCCGTCCATCAGCGCGCCCTCGATCACATGGATGGGACGCTCGGCCTGGAGGCGGGCCTCCTCGGTATCGTCGACGATGAAATCAGTAATGCCCTCGACCAGGGCGTGGGACAGGCGCTCGGCGACGGGAGCCTGGCGCCAGGTCAGGTCCTCGGTCCTGGCCTTGGCCTGGCCCTTGGCCTCGCCGGCGACCTCGATCAGGCGTTCGGTGGAGTCGGAACGGCGGTTGAGAACCACGTCCTCGACCCGTTCCCGCAGGTCGTCGGGGATGTCGGCGTAGATCGCCAACTGGCCGGCGTTGACGATGCCCATGTCCATGCCGGCGTTGACGGCATGGTACAGAAACACCGCGTGCATGGCCTCGCGCACCGGGTTGTTGCCGCGGAACGAGAACGACATGTTGGAAACGCCGCCGCTGACCAGGGCATGGGGGAGGCTTTGCTTGATATAGCGGGTGGTGGCGATGTAATCGGCGGAGAAGTTGTCGTGTTCCTCGATGCCGGTGGCGATGGGGAAGATGTTGGGGTCGAGGATGACGTCCTCGGGCGCCAGGCCGACCTTCTTCGTCAGGACCTCGTAGGAGCGGGTGCAGATATCGATCATGCGCTGGCCGGTATCGGCCTGGCCATCCGTGTCGAAGGCCATGACGACGACGGCGGCGCCGTAGCGGAGCGCCTCGCGGGCCTGCTCGATGAAGGCGTCCTCGCCTTCCTTGAGGCTGATGGAATTGATCACGCCCTTGCCCTGGATGCACTTGAGGCCGGCCTCGATCACCGACCACTTGGATGAATCGATCATCACCGGGACCCGGCTGATGTCGGGTTCGGAGGCGATCAGGGTGAGGAAGGTGACCATGGCGTCCTCGGAATCGAGCATGGCCTCGTCCATGTTGATGTCGATGACCTGGGCGCCGTTCAGCACCTGCTGGCGGGCGATGTCGAGGGCGGTGGCGTAGTCGCCTTCGCGGATGAGCTTGGCGAACCTGGCGGAGCCGGCAACGTTGGTGCGTTCGCCGACGTTGACGAACCCGGTGACGGAACCGAAGTTCAAGGGTTCCAGGCCGCTGAGGCGGCAATGGGGCTCGATCTCCGGGATCGGACGGGGCGGCACCGACTCCACCGCTTCGACGATGGCGGTGATGTGTTCGGGCGTGGTGCCGCAGCAGCCGCCGACGATGTTGACGAAGCCGCTTTCGGCGAACTCGCGGATCAGGCCGGCCATGTATTCGGGGCTATCGTCGTATTCGCCGAATTCGTTGGGCAACCCGGCGTTGGGATGGACGCTGACGGGAATGCCGGCAACGCGGGAGATCTCCTGGATGTGGGGGCGAAGCTCCCTGGCGCCGAGGGCGCAGTTGAATCCGATGCTCAAGGGACGGGCGTGGGACACGGAATTCCAGAACGCCTCCGCCGTCTGACCCGACAGGGTGCGCCCGGAGGCATCGGTAATGGTCCCCGACACCATGACCGGAAGGCGCACGCCGTGGTCGTCGAAATACTTGTGAACAGCGTAGATGGCGGCCTTGCAGTTCAGGGTGTCGAAGACGGTCTCGATCATCAGGATGTGGGCGCCGCCATCGACGAGGCCGCGGATGGCCTCGGTATAGGCGGCGACCAGCTGGTCGAAGGTGACGTTGC
>JAJFIG010000413.1 GCA_021775195.1 Rhodospirillales bacterium
GTGGCTGAAGGAGGTTCCCCTCTACCGCGGGCTCTGGGGCAAGGCGGGCCAGCAACTGGTTCCCGACGCCATCGCCGAGGCGCCGTTGATGGATAGCCCTTTCGGAATCATCGCCGGCGGCAAGGGCGACGGCGGGGGCTACAACCCGATCCTGCCGGGGGACGACGACGGCACCGTCACCGTCGCCGAGACCCGCCTCGACGGGGCGGCGGACTCCCTGGTCGTCGCCGCCACCCACGGACGGATCACCAACCATCCGCAAACCATCCGGGCCGCGGTCAATTTTCTCGAACACGGCAAATTCGCGGACCCGACGCGGAAACCCAAAAAACCAAGGAGAAAATCATGAGACAGTCGACCGACGCCGCCCTTGTCGGCGATGATGGCTTGACGACGGACTGAACGGGAGAGCGGGAATGTCCGGGACGCAATTTCATCTGCTGCGAAGCAAGCGGTTCCTGCCGCTGTTCGCGACCCAGGCACTGGGGGCGCTCAACGACAACCTGTTCAAGAACGCCCTGGTGATGCTGGTCATCTACCGCATCGCCGAGGCCGCTGGGCTCAACGGGCAGATACTGGTGACGGCGGCGGCGGGAATTTTCATTCTTCCGTTCTTCCTGTTTTCCGCCACCGCCGGGCAGATCGCCGACAAGTTCGAGAAGTCGGGCCTGATCCGGATGATCAAGGGCGCCGAGATCGGGGTCATGGGCCTGGCCGCCGTCGCGTTCTGGCACGGCGACGTCTACATATTGCTGACGGTGCTGTTCCTCATGGGAACGCAATCGGCCTTCTTCGGGCCGCTGAAGTATTCGATCCTGCCCGACCATCTGAGAGAGGACGAGCTTATCGGCGGCAACGCCCTGGTCGAGGCCGGGACCTTCCTCGCCATCCTGCTCGGCACCATCGCCGGCGGCCTGCTGATCCTCCGCGATCAGGGCACGGTGGTGGTCTCGGCGGGGGTCATCGGCCTCGCCGTGCTCGGCTTCGTGACCAGCTTCGGCATCCCCAAAGCGCCGGCGCCGTCGCCAAGCTTGAAGATCAATCCCAACTTTCTGGGCGAGACCTGGGCCATCGTCGGCAAGGCGGCGGAGCGCCGGGACATCTTCCTCTCGATCCTCGGCATCTCGTGGTTCTGGCTCGTCGGGGCGACCTTCCTGTCCCAGTTCCCGGCCTTCGCCAAGGACGTGCTGGGGGCCGACGAGACCGTGGTGACGCTTTTCCTGACGCTGTTCTCCATCGGCATCGGGCTCGGGTCGCTGCTCTGCAACAAGCTGTTGAAGGGCGAGATCTCGGCCAAGTACGTGCCCATCGGCGCCGTCGGCATGAGCGCCTTCATCGTCGATCTCTACCTGGCCAGCGATGGAAGCCGGGCGGCTGGCGGGGAGTTGATCGGCGCCTGGGCGTTCCTCGCCGAGGCCGCCAACTGGCGCATCGTCGTTGATCTGGTGGGGACCGCAGTCTGCGGCGGGGTCTTCATCGTTCCCCTTTACGCGATCATGCAGAGCCGCAGCGACGAGGCCTTCCGCTCCCGGATCATCGCCGCCAACAACATCCTCAACGCGCTGTTCATGGTTGGCGGGGCGCTGGCGGCAACGGCGATGCTGGCGGCGAGTTTCCCGGTGCCGGACGTGTTCCTGACCCTGGCCGCGGTCAATGGCTTCGTCGCCATCTACATCTGCAAGCTGCTGCCCGACGCCGTGGTCAAGGCGATCCTGATCTCGATCCTGAAGCTCTGCTACCGGGTCGAGGTGAAGGGCCTCGAGCATTACGCCGAGGCCGGCAAGCGCGCCGTCATCGTCGTCAACCATGTGTCCTTTCTGGATGCCCTGCTGCTGGCGGTGTACCTGCCGGTGAAGCCGATGTTCGCCATCAACACCCACACCGCCGAGCTGTGGTGGATGAAGCCGTTCCTGAGCCTGGTCGACGCCTTCCCCGTCGATCCGACCAACCCCATGGCGATGAAGTCGCTGATCAAGGCGGTGCAGCAGGACCGCCACTGCGTCATCTTCCCGGAAGGCCGGATCACGGTGACCGGGGCGCTGATGAAGGTCTACGAGGGGCCGGGCATGGTCGCCGACAAGGCCGACGCCATGCTGGTGCCGGTACGGGTCGACGGGGCGCAGTTCACGCCGTTCTCGCGCCTCAAGGGCAAGGTCCGCATCCGCTGGTTCCCCAGGATCACGGTGACGGTGCTGCCGCCCCGGCGCTTCGCCATTCCCGACGACGTGGTCGGCCGGGCGCGGCGCCACCTCGCCGGGGTCAAGCTCTACGACGTGATGAGCACGATGATCTTCGAGACCTGCAACCACCGCCAGACCCTGTTCGAGGCGATCCTCGACGCCCGTGCCATCCACGGCCGTGCCCACCCGGTGGTCGAGGATATCGAGCGCAAGCCCATGGGCTACGGCGGGCTGGTGCTGGGGGCCCTGGTGTTGGGGCGCAAGCTGGCGGCGATCGCCGGCAAGGGCGAATACACGGCCATCCTGCTGCCCAACTCGGTGGGCGCGGCGGTGACCTTCTTCGCGCTGCAGGCCTTCGGCCGGGTGCCGGCGATGCTGAACTTCTCCACCGGAGCTAAGAACATGGTGGCGGCCCTCCAGGGGGCGGAAATCAAAACCGTACTGACGTCCCGGCGCTTCATCGAGATGGCGGGCCTGGAGGAGACGGTGGAAACCCTCTCGGCGCACGCCGACATGGTCTACCTGGAGGACGTGAAGGGGCGGATTTCGGTGTTCGACAAGGTCCGGGGGCTGGCGTCGCGCCCCTTCGCGCGGAGTATCCACCAGCGCCAGGGGATCGGCGCCGACGACCCGGCGGTGGTGCTGTTCACCTCGGGGTCCGAGGGG
>JAJFIG010000414.1 GCA_021775195.1 Rhodospirillales bacterium
CGGCATCGCCGTCGCCGGCCCCCTGCCCCGCATGGAGGCTGCCGCCGGCGACCATCTCCGCCACCTCGCCGCCGCGGCCAGGACGGCAGGCGACGGAGAGGCCCCGTGAGCGCCTCCGGCCACCTTGTCGTCGAGACCGGCGGCGGCGTCCTCCGGGTCACAGTCAACCGCCCGGAGAAGCGCAACGCCCTCAGCCGCGCCGTCCTCGAAGACCTACGCCAGACCTTCACGAACAACGCCGGCGACACCAGCCTGTCGGTAGCCGTGCTCACCGGCGCCGGCGACAAGCGCTTCGCCGCCGGCGGCGACCTCAAGGACCTGGAGGGCCTACGCACCGTCAGCGAGGCCGCCGCCATGGCCGACGGCGCCAAGGCGGCGCTCGATACCATCCGCCATTTCCCCGTCCCCGTCGTCGCCGTGCTCAACGGCAATGCGCTGGGAGGCGGTGCCGAGCTTGCCATGGCCTGCGACTGCCGCATCGCCGCCTTCCACGCCCGCATCGGTTTCGCCCAGGGGCGCCTCAACATCTCCACCGCCTGGGGCGGCGGCATCGACCTGTTGCAGCAGCTGGGCCCGGCCCGGGGCCTCGGGCTCCTCGGCCGCGGCGACCTGCTCGACGGCCCCGAGGCCCTGGCCATGGGATTGATCGACGCGGTGGCGCCCCGGGGCGGCGACCTGGGCGCCTTCGTCGATGCCTTCATCGCCGGTTTCCAGGGCCCCTCGCCCCACGTCATGCGCGCCTTCAAGGCGCTCAGCCTCGGCGTCCGCCGGGGCCTGCCCCGGGCCGAGCTCGAGGCCCTGGAGACCCGCCTCTTCGCCGACACCTGGGTCCACGACGACCACTGGGCGGCGGCCGAGAAACTGTTGTCTAAAGGGAGGTAAGCCATGAGCGGCGCCAAGGCCAAAGCCGAAACCGGCCTCGAACCCACCGAGCGTACCGCCGAGACCGCACCCCCCATGCCGCCCCCGGTGACGCCCTCGGGCATTCCCATCCCCGAGGTCGCCACCCCGGACATGGTGGAAGGCGCCGATCCCGGCACCCCCGGCCAGTACCCCTTCACCCGCGGCATCTTCCCCAACGGCTACCGCGGCCGCCTGTGGACCTTCCGCCAGTATTCCGGCTACGGCTCGGCCGAGGAATCCAACGCCCGCTACCGCTTCCTGCTCGATCAGGGTCAGACCGGGCTGTCCGTCGCCCTCGACCTGCCTACCCAGTGCGGCTACGACCCCGTCGATGCCATGGCCCGCTCCGAGGTCGGCAAGGTCGGGGTTTCGCTCTCCAACCTGTCCGAGGCCGAGATCCTGTTCGATGGCATCGACCTCGCCGAAATTTCAACCTCGTTCACCATCAACGGCACCGCGGCCATCATCTACGCCATGTACCTGGCGGTGGCCGACAAGACCGGGGTGCCGCGGTCCAAGCTTACCGGCACCATCCAGAACGACATCCTCAAGGAGTACGTCGCCCGGGGCACCTGGATCTTCCCGGTGCGCCCGTCCATGCGCCTGATCGCCGATACCATTCTCTATTCCAACGCCGAGACGCCGCGCTTCAACCCCATCAGCATTGCCGGTGCCCACGTCCGCGACGCCGGCGCCACCGCCGTCGAGGAGATGGGTTTCACCCTCGCCAACGGCCTCGCCTACGTCGACGAGCTGGTACGCCGGGGCGGCGACATTTCGACCTTCGCCAAGCGCCTCAGCTTCTTTTTCTACGTCCACATGGATTTCTTCGAGGAGGTGTGCAAGTTCCGCGCCGCGCGGCGCCTGTGGGCGCGGCTGCTCAAGGAGCGCTACGGCGTCACCGACGAGAAGGCGCTGCGTTTCCGCTTCGGCGTCGTCTGCGGCGGCTCGTCCCTGATCGCCCCCCAGCCCCACAACAACATCGTCCGCGTCGGCATCGAGACCATGGCCGCGGTCATGGGCGGCGCCCAGTCCATCTTCACCTGCGCCTTCGACGAGGCCTTCCAGATCCCCACCGAACACAGCGCCGAGATCGCGCTGCGCACCCAGCAGATGGTTGCCTACGAGACCGGCATATCCAAGACCGTCGATCCCTTGGGCGGCAGCTACTACGTCGAATACCTCACCGAGCGCATGGAAGCCGACATCGACACCGTCATCGGTGAGATCGAGGACTACGGCGGCGTCGAGAAGGCTATCGAGGACGGCTACATCCAGATGCGCATCGCGAAAAGGGCCCGCGAGCGCAAGGAAGCCGTCGATCGGGGCGAGCAGGTTGTGGTCGGCCAGAACTACTTCCGCCGCGACGACGACGGCGGCGGTGTCGGCGAGGTCTTCCGCCTCGACCCCAACGCCGCCCGCCAGGTCACCGACAAGTATACGAAGATCAAGGAAAGTCGCGACAACGGCGCCGTCGACCGCGTCCTCATGCGCCTTGAGGACGCCGCCGCCCGCGACGACCGAAACGTCATGCCCTACCTGGTCGACTGCTGCCACGCCTACGCCACCGTCGGCGAGATGGTGGCCACCCTCAAGCGCCAGTGGGGCGAGTTCCAGGAGCCGGTGGGTTTGTAGGGCGCAGTCGATGGCACTCAAGGGAAAACGCTTTCTTATCGCCAAGCCGGGCCTCGACGGCCACGACGTCGGCGCCAAGATCATCGCCCTGGCGCTGAGGGACGCCGGTGCCGACGTCATCTACACCGGCCTGCGCAAGAGCCCCGACTATATCTCCCGGATCGCGGTGCAGGAGGACGTTTCCGCCGTCGGCCTGAGTATCCTCTCGGGCAGTCACAAGGAGCTGCTGGCCGAAACACTGACCAGCCTTCGCGACCACGACGGCGGCGACATCAAGGTCTTCGTCGGCGGCACGATCCCGGCCGAAGACCGCCCGCTGCTGCTGGCCAACGGCGCCTGCGGCGTCTTCACCGC
The DNA here is from genome assembly GCA_021775195.1 of Rhodospirillales bacterium. GTDB lineage: Bacteria > Pseudomonadota > Alphaproteobacteria > Rhodospirillales > 2-02-FULL-58-16 > JAJFIG01. Next base: position 2,893 of record JAJFIG010000414.1, read on the forward strand.
CGAGATGACCATCGCCGACGTCCTCGCGGCCCTCGACGAGGCCCTGGCCTGATGGACGGAAGCGACGGCAAGGGCCCGCTGGCGGCCATCCGCATCCTCGAGATCGGCCACATGCTGGCCGGGCCCTACTGCGGCATGCTGCTCGCCGACCTCGGCGCCGACGTGATCAAGATCGAGCCGCCGACGGGCGACATCGCGCGGCAGATCGGCCCCCATTCCATCGGCCCCCACAACGCCTACTTCGCCAGCCTCAATCGCAACAAGCGCAGCGTCGTCCTCGATCTCGCCTCGCCCGGGGGCCAGGCCGCGCTCGGCCGCCTCGCCGCCGATGCCCACGGCCTGATCACCAACCTGCGCCCGGCGGCGATAAAAAAGCTCGGCCTCACCTACGACGCCCTCAAGCAATTCAATCCGCGCCTCGCCTGCGTCGCCCTCACCGGCTACGGCCTCGACGGGCCCTACGCCGACAGCCCGGCCTACGACTACGTCATCCAGGCCCTCACCGGCATCATGATGATCACCGGCGACCCCGGCATGCCGCCGATCAAGACGGGCTATTCGGCGGTCGACAACTCCGCCGGCCTCATGGGCGGCATGGGGCTGCTGGCCAAGATCGTCGAGGGCCGGGGCGGCCAGGTCGACGTCTCCATGTATGACTTGATGCTGTCCCAGCTCAATTACCTCGCCGGCGCCTACCTCAACGCCGGCGAACGCCCGGAGCGCCAGCTCAGCGGCGGCCACCCCTACTTCGTCCCGGCACAGATCTTCCCCACCAGCGACGGCCACCTGGTGCTCTTCATCACCCACGACGACTTCTGGCGCCGCTTCGCCGAGGAGGCCGGACGGCCCGAGTGGCTCAGCGATCCCAAGTTCGCCACCATGGCGGCCCGGAGCGCCAACCGGGACACGGTGGTCGCGGCGGTGGAAGACCTGATCAAGACTGGAGCCACGGCCGACTGGGTCGCCCGCCTGGCGCCCCTGGGCCTCGTCGTCGCCGGCGTCGAGACCCTGGAGGATG
>JAJFIG010000415.1 GCA_021775195.1 Rhodospirillales bacterium
AAGGGCGACCCCGTCGAGTATGCCGAGGATTTCCAGTCCAAGCCCTGGACCGTCGCCGTCGAAGGCCACGTCGAGAACCCCGGCGTCTACGCCTACGAGGACATCGTCAAGCCCCACAAGCTCGAGGACCGGGTCTACCGCTTCCGCTGCGTCGAGGCCTGGTCCATGGTCGTGCCCTGGGTCGGAATTCCCCTCGCCGACGTCATCAAGCGCCTGGGCCCGACGTCGAAGGCCAAGTACGTCGCCTTCGAGACCCTCTATGATCCCGACCGCATGCCGGGCCAGAAGCGCAAGGTCCTGCCCTGGCCCTACAGGGAGGGGCTGCGCATCGACGAGGCCATGAACCCCCTGACCCTGCTCGCCGTCGGCCTCTACGGCGAGGAGCTGCCGGGCCAGAACGGCGCCCCCATCCGCCTCGTCGTGCCCTGGAAGTACGGCTTCAAGAGCATCAAGTCGATCGTCAAGCTGGTCTTCACCGAGGACCAGCCAAAGACCACCTGGAACGACGCCATTTCCCGCGAGTACGGCTTCTATTCCAACGTCAATCCCAAGGTCGACCACCCCCGCTGGAGCCAGGCCAAGGAGCGCCGCCTCGGCGGCGAGACCAACCTCTTCGGCTTCACCCCCAAGATCCCGACCCTGATGTTCAACGGCTACGAGGAAGAGGTCGCCGGGCTTTATGCCGGCATGGACTTGGCCAGGAACTACTGAGCTTAATCGGCAAATTCCGCCGACGCTGGATAACTCTTCTGATGACGGCATGATTTGGGTAGGATTGGTGCCGGTTCGAACATCAGCCACGACATATCGGTAAAATGCCCCACAGTGATCTGACGGTCATGATCATCGACGATCAGAAGGCCATGCGCTCGATCCTGCGCCAGCTTCTGAACGACGCCGGTATTTACGACATCATCGAAGGCGAAAACGGCGAAAACGCCCTGGATGTTCTCGGCAAGGCCGGGGATGCCAGACCCGATGTCATTGTCTGCGATTTGCACATGGACAGGATGGACGGCATGGAGTTCGTCAATCGCCTGCGCCGCAACAAGGACATCACCCCCGTGCTCATGCTGACCGGGGATACGGACAGGTTGATGCGCGATGTTTCCCTGCAGATCGGCGTCGCCAAGTTCCTGAACAAACCCATTTCATCGGCCGATCTTTTCAAGGAAATCTGCGCCGCAGTCGGTTACCAGGAGTAACCACGGGGACGGGACAATGGTGCCACGCTGGACCGCCGCGGCCTTGTTCGACGTCACTTGGCCATGTTCATGCGAAGCCATCCGTCGTCGAAGGTCGTCGGTCGATCCGACGTATGAGACCCCGTTATTCAGTTGAAGAAAGTAGACGTACCACATGGCGCCAATCCCCCTACGCTTCAAGGGGAGCTTCGGGCGACACTCCTACGCCTAAGCGCCTTCGCGCGCCAGACCACAAGGGTGGCGTGCCACCCGAAGCCGAAGGCGTAGGGTGGCGGATGGGGTGGGATTCGAACCCACGATACCCTTTTGAGGTATACTCCCTTAGCAGGGGAGCGCCTTCAGCCGCTCGGCCACCCATCCTTGTGCGCAGGGGCCCCGCCAGGAAGCGGGACTCCTTCTTCTAGCCGTCCGCCCGCCGCCGATCAAGCGGTTACACGGGGTCGGGAATGGTCTCCATGCCCCGCTGCACCGCCGGGCGTTCCGAGATCGCGTCGTACCAGCGCTTGACGTTGGCGAACTCGCCGAGATCCACCTCGTGGCGGGGATGGCGCGCCGTCCACGGGTAGGTGGCGATGTCGGCGATGGTGTAGTCGTCGCCGGCAAGATAGGCGGTCTCGGCGAGGCGCCGGTCCATGACCCCGTATAGGCGCCGGGTCTCGTCGTGATAGCGCTTCTTGCCGTAGGGCACGTCTTCCTTGGGCTTGAACATGAAGTGGTGGGCCTGGCCGAACATCGGTCCGACGCCGCCCATCTGGAACATCAACCACACCAAGGTCTCGTAGCGCCCCCGGCCTTCCGCTGGCAGCAGCGGGCTGCTCGTCTTTTCCGCCAGGTAGACGAGAATCGCCCCCGATTCGAACATCGAATAGGGCTCGCCGTCCGGGCCCTCGGAATCGACGATCGCCGGAATCCGGTTGTTGGGGCTGATCTTAAGAAACTCGGGCTCGAACTGTTCGCGCTTGCGGATATCCACCCGGTGAACGGTGAAGGGCAAGCCGAGCTCCTCCAGCATGATGGAGACCTTGCGCCCGTTGGGCGTCGACCAGGAATAGAGATCGATCATGGTTGGATTGTCCTTTTTCTTCGCTACCCCCCGGCTCGCCGCCGGCATCGGGCCCCCAGCATAAGCAAAAGCCGACGCGCCGCAAGCCGGCGCGCTTTTGTCTTCGATCGCGAGCGTAAGCACAAAAAAACGACCGGTAAAACCGGCCGCTAAAGAAGGACAGCCACGTCCTTACGTCTCCCAGAAAACTACCGGTGCCGTCAGCCTCCCTCGCCGGGCTTGGACACCGTCGCCGTCGATCCCTCGGCAAGGCTCTGATCCGTGTGGGGCGCGCTCACCGATTTTGTCGAATAACCGCCGCAACCCTCACCGGCACTTGCCGGCGTGACAAGCGCGAAAGCCAGAGCTCCCGCCGCAAGCACCGTGGAGGCCACCGAAATCAAAGAACGCATGGGTCTCGACCTCTGCCTGTGGATGTCGTGCGAATTAGTGTCATTATAACCACATTCCACACCGGCGTCCATGGTCATGGGAAAGCCCGACCCCGTGGCTGGATACCAACCTTGTCTCAGTCATCCTTCTTCTTGCGGCGTTTGTGCTTGCGAGCTTTCTTTTCCGCCTTGCGCCGCTCCTTGCGGGCCTTCTTGCGCGCCTTGCGCTCGTCGTCGTCGTCCTCGCTGGCTTCCCGTTCCTCCTTGCTGGCCTTTTTTTCCGCCTTGCGCCGCTTCTTGCGAGCCTTCTTGCGCGCCTTGTGTTCCTCGTCCTCGGCGTCCTCGTGAGCCTTGCGGCGCTTTTTTCGTGCTTCCTTGCGGGCCTTTCGTTCGTCTTTGTCGGCCTCGTCGCGGGCTTCGTTATCTTCCTTCCTGTCTTCCCCCTGCGCCCGGCGCTCTTCGGCCCGTTTCAGCATTTCCTGGGCACGCTCGAGGTTGGTGCTGCTCGACGGTCCCGGCGCGCTTTGCTGGGCCACCGCGACGGACGAATAAACCACCATCGCGGCCAGCGCCGCGGTGATGAATCCAAATACCTTTCCCGTCATCGGAACCACTCCCTTCCCGGGGCCAGACCCCGTCCAGTGGATGCAGGGGACTATTCAAATAGCCTCTCCCCAACAGCGCAAGATGAATTGCGGTTCGCCTCTGCGACCGGTTGTTTTTCGTCCCTCAGGGTCGGACCGTGAAGCCCTGCTACTTATCCCCAGGTTCCACAGGGGTGTGGATCGAATCCGGGTTTTTGGAACGACTATTTTTTGCTACGCTCTTAATTGAGTTCGGGGTCTTCGTTGACCCGCAAGGGACGGTGGAGGATTCGAACTCTAATTCGAAGTTTCCCAGGGACCCGCAAGGGTATGAAGAAATTTCGAGTGGGGAGCGGCCCGGACGAGCAATCGACCGGGCCGTTTCTTTTTTTACCGGTTGCCGGGGTTCCGCCCACCGGCAGGGCATGTCCCCTTAAGCGGGCCAGGGGGGGTCGTGGATGAGGGAAAGACGAGACGGTTGGGACCGCCGCGCCGCCAAGGACCGGCGCCATTCCCTGGAACGCCGTTCCCTGGACGAACGGCGCTCGGGACTCGCGCTGCTTTTCGACACCGAGGGGCGCAGCGAGGAAGATATCCGCCGCGATGCCCACGACTGGTGGATCGATCTTGATCAGCGGATCGATACCGAGGGCCGCGTCAACGGCGACCGGCGCCAGGCGGACGAGCGCCGCGACACGGACTTCAGGCGATCGCACACCGACCGCCGCGGTTCCTTTTTCCGTTCCACCTGAATCCCTTGAGCTCTATCCTTCGAGACGCCGCCCTTTGGGCGGCTCCTCATCCTTCGACTGAGCTAAGGATGAGGCCTCTCATATCATCAAATTCTTAACCCTCATGCTGAGGAGGCCCAGGCTCCGCCGGAGGCTACGCCGAGGCGAGCGCGGAGCGCCGTCTCGAAGCATAAGCCACCAGTAATGCACTATTTCGGTAAACTGCCAGCCCGTCAGCCGCTACCTGCCGGCGACTCCCCCTCATCCTCGTCGGTCACGTGGGCCCAATGGGCTAGGAAATCGTCCACTGCCTGGCGCGCCGGCACGCACGCCGCGCCATAAGGCTCCGAACGCAAGTAGATGAGCGTCAGGGTCAGGCTGGTCAGCCGGACCTGGTCGCGGCGGTCCCGGGCGTCCTTGTGCAGGCGCCGGTACTCGGTGATGTAACGCTCGTAATCGGGCGGGTCGCCCACCGCCAGTTCGTGGGCCTGGTCAAGGTATTCCCGGATCTGCACGGCAACCTCCCGGGCGGCGGTGGAGCCGAACCCCTGGAAGGTCATCTCGACGATCGTCTCGGCGTCCTTGTTGAGACGCTTGATCTCCCGTTTGGGATTTTTTCTGAACCAGGAAAACATGGGTCACCAAGGTTAGCGTCTGATCTGGCGCGAATAAACCCTCACCGATTCCTCGAGGGTGCGGTCCGTATCGATGGTCTCGCGGGTTTCCGCCGCGAACGGCGTCTCCGCCAACAGCCGGAAGATCTCCGCCGCGCCCCGGTGAAAGTCCGGCGTCACCCCGGCAGCGGCGAAGGTGGCGACGATTTCCTCCATCTCCCCGACCCAGCGCCCCGAGTCGGCGGGCAGCCGCGGCAGCCTGGCCTCCATGGCGGCGTATGTATCGGCCTGGCTGAAGCGGAATTCGTCCCGCAAGTCCTCGGCGAGACCCAATACCTCGGCGCACATCAGGATCGCCGTCTGCAGGGTCCAGGTGCCCTTGGTCAGGGCCGCGTAGCACATCTTCAGGCCCGACGCCCGGCCGACCTCGGCGCCGATCGGCTTGACCGCAATCCCCTTGCCGTCGAGTGCCGCCATCGGCCCCGTATCGGCACCGCTGACGTAGAAGCGGGGTGGCGCGGCCTTGCCCGGCGCCGGGCCGACGATGCCGCCGTCGAGGAACGGCGCCCCGGCGCCGGTGATAACCTCGCCCACCCGCCGCGCGGTATCCGGCGACACCGCGTTGCAGTCGACGTAGCAGGGCGTCGCCCCGGTCGCTGTCATCGCCGCCGCCACCCTTTCGGCCTGATCGAGGGCCGACGCCGGTGGCAGGATGGAGAGGATCAGGCCGGCTTCGGCGACCACGTCTTCCAGGTCGCCGGCGTCACCCATGCCGGCCGCGGCGGCCAGGTCGCGGGTGCGCGCGCTACGTCCCGCCAGGCAGGTGATCACGTCATAACCGTGGGCGGCCAACTCCCGGCCCACGGCATGGCCCATGTCACCGGGCATGAGGATGGCGATGGGACGGACGGGCGGATCGTCGGTCATCGGGTGATTCCTTTGGCGCAGCGGAGCGTCAGGACAGGAGCTTCTTGCGCAGGAGCTCGTTGACCATCTGCGGATTGGCCTTGCCCTGGGTCGCCTTCATAACCTGGCCCACGAACCAACCGGCAATCTTCTCGTTGCCGCCCTTGAACTGTTCCACCTGGCCCGGGCTGTCGGCGATCACCTGGTCGACGGCGGCCTCGATGGCACCGGTGTCGGTGATCTGCTTGAGGCCCTTCTCCTCGACGATGGCGGCCGGGTCCTTGCCCGTCTCGAACATGATCTCGAAGACGTCCTTGGCCAGGCGCCCCGAGAGCGTGCCGTCGCCGATGAGGTAGATGAGCCCGCCCAGGTCCACCGCCGACACCAGGCTGTCGCCGATCCCGAGCCCCTTGGCGTTGAGGGCCCCGAACAGGTTTGAGATCACCCAGTTGGCGGCGAGCTTGGCGTCCCGGTCCTCAGCCACGATCTCGAAGTAGTCCGCGGTCTCCTTCTCCGCCACTAGCACCCCGGAGTCGTAGGCCGAGAGCCCGAAGTCGTCCATGAAGCGCTGCTTGCGGTCATCGGGCAGCTCGGGCAGCGTCGCCCGGATGCCCTCGACGAAGTCCTCCTCGAGCACCACGGGCAGCAGGTCCGGATCCGGGAAGTAGCGGTAATCGTGGGCGAACTCCTTCGATCGCATGGCCCGCGTGGTGCCGTCGGAGGCGTCGAAGAGCCGCGTTTCCTGAACCACCTCGCCGCCCGACTCGTAGACCTCCACCTGGCGCTCGGCCTCGTGCTCGATGGCCTGCATGACGAAGCGCACCGAATTCACGTTCTTGATCTCGGCCCGTGTGCGGAGCTCGCTCTCACCTACCTTGCGCACCGAGACGTTGACGTCGCAGCGCATGGAGCCCTGTTCCATGTTGCCGTCGCAGGTGCCGAGGCAGCGCAGGATCGAGCGCAACTTGCGCACGTAGGCGCCGGCCTCCTCGGGGCCGCGGATGTCGGGCTTGGAGACGATCTCCATCAACGCCACGCCGGAGCGGTTGAGGTCGATGAAGGAGCGCTTCGGGTCCTGATCATGCAGCGACTTGCCGGCGTCCTGTTCCATGTGCAGGCGCTCGATACCGACGGCGCTGGTCGATCCGTCGGGCAGGTCGAGGATGACCGTGCCCTCGCCCACCAGCGGGTGCAGGTACTGGGAGATCTGATAGCCCTGGGGCAGGTCGGCGTAGAAGTAGTTCTTGCGCTCGAACACCGAGTAGAGGTTGATCTCCGCCTTCAGCGCGAGGCCCGTGCGCACCGCCTGCTCGACGCAGTATTCGTTGATCACCGGCAGCATGCCCGGCATCGCCGCGTCGACCAGCGAGACCTGGGTATTGGGCTCGGC
>JAJFIG010000416.1 GCA_021775195.1 Rhodospirillales bacterium
CGGGACGCCGATGCCGCCGTGGCGACCGTTCATCAACCCCGACGAGGCCCGCTGGCTCGTCGAATTCCTGCGCAACGGAGAGGCCGGACAATGATCGCCACCGGACGCGGCCTGGCTGTTCTGGCCCTGGCTCTGTTCCTCGGCGCCTGTGCCCAGCCCCGGGGGACCGGGGATCTGGGCATCGTCGTCGAGCGCGAGGCCGGAACCCTGCTGGTCGTCGATACCACCCAGCGAAAGACCCTGGCCCGAGTCGAGGGCCTGGGCAACCTCAGTCACGCCACCGCAGTCTTTTCCCGCGACCAGCGCTTTGCCTACATATTCGGCCGTGACGGCGGGCTGACCAAGGTCGACATGTTGAAGGGCCGCGTCGCCGCCCGCGTCGTCCAGGCCGGCAACAGCGTCGGCGGCGCCATATCCCAGGACGGCCGCCTGATCGCCGTCTCCAACTACAAGCCGGGCGGGGTGCGCGTGTTCGACGCCGAAACCCTGGCGCCGGTCGCCGATATTCCAGCCACCTACGGCGGCGACGGCGCCACCTCCAAGGTCGTCGGCCTGGTCGACGCACCGGGGCAGCGGTTCGTGTTCAGCCTCTATGACAGCGACGAGGTCTGGATGACCGACCTCGCCGACACCGCCAATCCGGTGACCCGGAAATTCCGTGACGTCGGCGAGAAGCCTTACGACGGGTTGATAACCCCCAACGGCCGTTTCTACGTCGCCGGCCTGTTCGGCGAGGACGGCATGGCGCTCCTCGACCTGTGGAACCCGGACGGCGGCATCAAGCGTGTCCTCGACGGCTATGGCCGGGGTGAACAGCCCCTTCCTGTCTACAAGATGCCCCATCTCGAAGGCTGGGCCATCGCCGACGACCACGCCTTTTTCCCCGCCGTCGGCCGCCACGAGGTGTTGATCGCCGAGATGCGCACCTGGCGCCAGACCGGAGCCATTCCCGTGCACGGGCAGCCTGTATTCGTCATGGCCCGGCCCGACGGGCGCCAGGTATGGGTCAACTTCGCCTTTCCCAACAATGACACCGTCCAGGTTATCGACGTGCCGACCCGGCGTATCGTCAAGACCTTCACGCCGGGCAAGGGCGTCCTTCACATGGAGTTCACCCCCCGCGGCGAGGAAGTCTGGGTATCGGTGCGCGACGCCGACAAGATCGTCATCTACGACACCGCCAGCCTCGAGGTCGTCAAGGAGTTGCCGGCGGCCAAGCCCAGCGGCATCTTCTTTTCATCGCGCGCTCACCGCATCGGATTGTAGGCGCCGACATGACCGAGTTCGAAAAGCGCCTGCTCGACGGTTACCAGAGGGGCTTCCCCCTGACGCCGCGTCCTTATGCCGGGATCGCCGAGGAATTGGGTGTCGACGAGGCCGAGGTAATCGCCACCTTGCGCCGTCTCGCGGCCGAGGGCGTCGTCAGCCGCGTCGGCGCGGTGTTCGAGCCCCTGAGCGTCAGCGCCAGCACCCTGGCCGCCATGGCCGTTCCCGACGACCGCCTCGCCGAGGTCGCGGAACTGGTCAACGGGTTTGCCGAGGTGAACCATAACTACCAGCGCGAACATTCATTCAATCTGTGGTTCGTGATCATCGCCGCAGACGAGGACGGGGTCGCCCGCGTCATCGACGATATCGAAGAGCGCACGGGGCTCGAGGTCCTCGACCTGCCCATGCTCGAAGGCTACCACCTGGACCTGGGGTTCCCTTTGCAATGGAACTGACCTCCACCGACCGGGCCCTTGTCGCCGCCATCCAGAACGGGCTGCCCCTGACGCCCCGGCCCTACGCCGATATCGGGCAGTGCATCGGGCTCGGCGAAGAGGAGGTGATCTCCGCCCTCCGGCGAATGCTCGACGGTGGCATCATCAAGCGCCTTGGGATCGTCGTCCGCCATCACGAACTCGGCTACCGGGCCAACGCCATGGTGGTCTGGGACCTTCCCGACGACGGCATCGACGAGATCGGCCGCCGTTTCAGCGGCTTCGACTTCGTCACCCTCTGTTACCGCCGTCCCCGGCGCCCGCCCCGGTGGCCCTACAACCTGTTCTGCATGGTTCACGGCCGCGAACGCCCGGCGGTGTTGGCCCAGGTCGACCGGCTGGCCCAGAGCTGTGGCGTCACCGACGCGCCGCGCGAGGTTTTGTTCAGCACCCGCCGCTTCAAGCAGCGCGGCCCCGTCTATGCCCCGGGCCCGGCGATAGAGGCAGTGTCGTGACCGACGGCACCAACGGTGGAACCGAGCCCGCCCTCGACCCCGTTATCGATGACCGGGACCGGGCCATCATCAACGGTCTGCAGGGTGGCTTCCCGCTGACGGAAACGCCCTTTGCCGTCGTCGCCGAGGACCTTGATCTGCACGAGGACGAGGTTATCGACCGCGTCGCGGCGATGCTGAATGCCGGCGTGATCACCCGCTTCGGCCCCATGTACCACGCCGAGCGTATGGGTGGCGGCCTGACTCTGGCCGCCATGAAGGTGCCCGACGTCGATTTCGAGGCCGTCGCCGCCATCGTCAATGCCTTGCCCGAGGTCGCCCACAACTACGCCCGCGACCATGATTTCAACATGTGGTTCGTCATTGCCACCGAGTCAGCCGAGCGAATTCCCGAGGTGATCGCCGAAATCGAGGCGGCGACCGGCCTTGCCGTTTTCGACATGCCCAAGATCGAGGAATTCTACATTGGCCTGAGGTTCGAGGCATGAGCGCCCAGGGCAAAACCGTGGACAATGGGTGTGATCCGGTGATCGAGGCGGAACTGGACGCCGTCGACCGCCGCATTGTCATCGCCACCCAGGACGGGCTGCCCCTTGTGCGGCGTCCTTATCACGCCGTCGCCCGGGACCTGGGGCTCGAGCCCGAGGACGTGATCGCCCGCATGCGGCGCCTGCTCGATGCCGGGGTCATTCGGCGCATCGGTGTTGTGCCCAATCACTATGCCCTGGGCTACCGGGCCAACGGCATGTCGGTGTGGGATGTGCCCGACGAGCGGGTCCAGGACCTGGGCCGGCGGGTTGGATCCCTTCCATTCGTCAGCCATTGTTACCACCGCCCCCGGCATCTGCCCGACTGGCCCTACAACCTGTTCGCCATGGTCCACGGCCGCGACCGTGTCACCGTCGAGGGCGGCGTCGACGCCATCGCGCGGTTGCTGGGCGACGATGCCCGTGGCCACCGTGTCCTCTACAGCACCCGAATTCTCAAGAAGACCGGACTGCGCCTGGTGGCGTAAGGTTAACGGTCAGGAGACAAAACCATGTTCCGCATGACCGCCATGATCAACGAGCTGGACGCCCCGACCCCGGTCGGGCCGCGCCGCGACCCGCCGGGCCCGGTGGTGATCTGGAATTTGATCCGGCGCTGCAATCTGACCTGCAAGCACTGTTACTCTATTTCCGCCGACACCGATTTCCCGGGCGAGCTGTCCACCGGTGAAATTTTTTCCGTCATGGACGACCTCAAGAAATTCGGCGTCCGGGCCTTGATCCTGTCCGGCGGCGAGCCCCTGTTGCGTCCCGATATCTTCGACATTTCCCATCGCGCCAAGGAGATGGGCTTTTATGTCGGCCTGTCCACCAACGGCACCCTCATCGACGAAGACCGGATCACCGGCATCGCCGCGGTCGGCTACGATTACGTCGGCATCAGCATCGACGGCATCCGCCAGACCCACGACCGCTTCCGCCGCCGCCAGGGGGCTTTCGACGCGTCCATGGGCGGCATCCGCCTGTGCCGCGACCTCGGTCTCAAATTGGGTCTTCGCTTCACCATGACCGTCGACAACCAGGCCGAGCTCCCGGCGATCCTCGACCTGTTGGATGCCGAGGGCATCGACCGCTTCTATTTCTCCCATCTCAACTACGCCGGGCGCGGCAACCACAACCGCAAGGACGACGCCTATTTCGAGGCCACCCGCCGGGCCATGGACCTGCTGTTCGAGCGCTGCCTCGAAGATAGGCGCCGGGGCACGCCCAAGGAGATCGTCACCGGCAACAACGATGCCGACGGCGTCTACTTCCTCCACTGGGTCGGGAAGAACTTTCCCGATCGCGCCGACCATATCCGCGCCAAGCTGGTGCAGTGGGGCGGCAATGCCTCCGGCGTCAATGTCGCCAACATCGACAACGTCGGCGAGGTGCATCCCGACACCATGTGGTGGCACCACGGCCTCGGCAACGTCCGCAAGCGCCCGTTCTCGGAGATCTGGAGCGATATTTCCGATCCCCTGATGGCGGGGCTGAAGCAGCGCCCGCGCCCGGTCAAGGGCCGCTGCGGCGACTGCCGGCACCTCGACATTTGCGGCGGCAACACCCGGGTCAGGGCCGAGCGCATCACCGGCGATCCCTGGGCCGAGGATCCGGCCTGTTACCTGAGCGATGACGAGATTGGCCTTGCCGGCGGTCGCGACCGGGTTGCAATCACCCCGTTCTCGGCGTCCCGCGGCCTGCGCCGGGCGGGCTGATCCCATGCGCGCCCCGTGGCTGCTGTTGCCGCTGATCCTCTTGGCCGCGATTCCGGCCCGGGCCGGGGACTCGTCCGCGGCCGAACAGCTCTACGCCACCCATTGCGCCGACTGTCATGGTGCCAAGCGTCTCGGCGGCATGGGACCGGCGTTGCTGCCCGAGAACCTCGGCCGGGTGCGCCCCAAGAAGGCCTTCCGTGCCATTTCACAAGGGCTGCCGGCAACCCAGATGCCGGGCTATGCCGATACCCTGTCCAAGGGCCAGATCCAGGCCCTGGTGGACCACATATACACGCCCCTGGCGGAGATACCGCCCTGGGACATGGCGGCCATGAGGACCAGCCGCGTCATCCACAACGCGCCCGCCGGCCTTCCCGCGAAGCCCGTCCACAATGCCGATCCCATGAACCTGTTCACCGTAGTCGAGATCGGCGACCATCACGTCACCATTCTCGACGGCGACACCTTCGAATCTCTGATCCGCTTTCCCTCCCGCTACGCCCTTCACGGCGGCGCCAAGTATTCTCCCGACGGGCGTTTCGTGTACCTGGGGTCGCGGGATGGATGGGTGTCCATGTTCGACATGTGGAGCCTCAAGCCCGTTGCCGAGATCCGCGCCGGCATCAACACCCGCAACATCGCCGTCTCCAGCGACGGCCGCTACGTCATGGTCGCCAACGTGCTGCCCCATACCCTGGTGATCCTGAGCGCCCGCGACTTGGCGCCGATCAAGGTGATCCCCATCGTTGGTGTCAAAGGCAAGTCGTCCCGGGCCAGCGCCGTCTACAATGCGCCGCCGCGCAACAGTTTCATCATCGCCCTTAAGGACATCCCCGAGATTTGGGAGATTTCCTACGAGGACAACCCCAAGCCCGTGCCCCGGGGCTTGGTGCACAATTACCAGCCGGGCCAGGAGGAGGGCGCCTTCGACCGCGGCCCCTTCCCGGTGCGGCACATTCGCCTCGACGATTACCTGGACGACTTCTTTTTCGACCAGGATTACGTCAACCTGGTCGGCGCCGCCCGCAACACCCGCAACGGCCAAGTGGTCAACCTGCGCGTCGGGCGCAAGATCGCCGACATCGAACTCGCGGGCATGCCCCACCTGGGATCGGGCATCACCTTTTCCTATCAGGGCCGTCCGGTGCTGGCGACGCCCCACCTCAAGGATGGCGTCATCAGCGTCATCGACATGACCACCTGGAAGACCGTCAAGCGGATCAAGACCCTGGGCCCGGGGTTCTTCATGCGCAGCCACGAAAACACGCCCTATGCCTGGGTCGACGTGTTTTTCGGCCCCAACCGCGATGTGGTCCACGTCATCGACAAACGCACGCTGGAGATTGTCCGCACTCTCAAGCCGGCGCCGGGCAAGACCGGCGGCCATGTCGAGTTTACCGCCGACGGCCGCTACGCCCTGGTCAGCGTCTGGGACATGGATGGCGCCCTGGTCATATACGACGCCGCCACCTTCGAGGAGGTGAAGCGCATCCCGATGAAAAAGCCGTCGGGCAAATACAACGTCCACAACAAGATCACGTATTCCAGCGGCACCAGCCACTGACCGTGCTTTAGAGGGTGCGGTTCCATCCTATGGTTGCCGGTCGGTGGGGACGAGGGGCAGATTGGTATAAGTTGCGCCGTTTTCAGCGCTTCGCCTGATTCGGAACGTCGTCGAGCCGCAGTCTGACTTCGCAGTAGATCGCCTGCCACAGCCCGTGCTCGTCGGCATGTCCGGCGGCGCGGAGTTCTTCGGCGCGGATTTTAGCTTGCCGAGGCGCATCGTATCCGAAACGGCGGATGAAATGTTCGGCAGCCCGCTGGATCTCGGTTTCTTCTGCCATTGCCCTGCCCATCCCGACAAGGGGGCGACGTCGTGGCAAGCCGGTAAGGAGGTTGTGGATGGGGCGCCCGTCGATTGCGCCGCCCGTTCAGTCTGGAACCTCTTGCGCCACGACCATTCCATCTGAACCGTTTGCTCATCGATTGTCATTGACATGAGTCAAGTTTCCCATACCAATGCCCATCGCTTCCCCCGTGACGGAATTTGGTTTGCGGCTGCCGGGGCTGGAGCGGTATCGCGAGCGCATACGGGTATATGCACTGCTTGCCTTGACCAGAATGTTGTGGGGCATCAATTTATTGGATCAGGTGATTTCAATATTCGTTATGAATCGGTGAACAACAGAGAAATTAATATAAAATAATTATGCATTAAATATTTAATCAATAAGATGCATAGTTTTTTATTTTTCATCTCTCTTTGTGCATGTAAATATGAATAAGCACATTGGGAGTGCGGTTGTATTTGATCCTATTACGTATTAACGTAAACACTTGAATATAGGAAATTTTGACAGCCTATATATACGGATTCGCGCCGGAGTAATTCCATTATCAGCGATAACGCGCCGCGTGATATGGGCAAAAGCGGATGATCGTGATAGGGATCATAAATGGGGTCGCGTCGAAAAACCGGTGTCGTGAAGAATTGTTTCAGCTGCCCGGCTTTGGACCGCACCGAGTGGTGTGTTCTCAGCCAGGCGGAGCTGCGCAATATCGACAAGGCGAAGAGCACCCGCGAATACCTCCCTGGTGATGCCATTTACCATCAGGGCGACCCCTGTAGCGGGGTCCATTGTTTTGCCAGCGGCATGGTTGGCATCCGCAAAGTCGACGCCGACGGCAACGCCATCCTGGTGCGTCTCGCCTACCCAGGTGATACGCTCGGTTACCGGTCGCTGCTTGCCGGTGAGGAGCACAGGGACAGCGCTGAGGCCCTGAAGCCGAGCACGATCTGCTTCATCGACCGGGCCGTTGTGCGGTCTCTGCTTGATGCCAATCCTTCCCTGGGCCTCCGGTTTTTGACTCGGGCGACCAAGGACCTTATCGACGCCGAGGAAAGGATTCTCCAGAACGCGACCCTCAGCGTCCGCGCCCGCTTCGCTCATCTCTTGTTGGTCTTGAAGGAACGCTACGCGACCAATACCGAAGACGGCTCGGTTGTCCTCGAACTGCCGCTGTCGCGCCAGGACCTGGCAGCGATGATTGGTATACGGCCCGAAACCATGTCGCGTACCATCCGTCAGTTCGAAGATGATGGTATTGCCCGATTTTCCGGTCGCATCGTGCAGGTCACCCATGTCGATAGCCTACTCGACGAAATTGAACCGGAAAACTACGTCTGACAAATCGGCGAAATACAAAAAAAGAGCGGGGCCGAATGGCCCCGCTAGGTAAACAGAGAGGCTTTACGTCTGGGAGACGAAGGGCCCGAAGGCCCTAAGGTTCAGCGCGGTGCGCGGAAACTCGACGACATATTATCTACTGTCGCGGTTGTTACCTTGATGTAGGTCAAGACGGGAAAATTATTTTGCTGCAACGCAAAATTGACAACCAATATTCCTTTGTTTGTCCCAATTCGAGCGCTGGCGGTGGAGGTTTGTGGTTTCGCGACGATTGATTCCGGCCCGTCCGTGGACCCGCGATTCCCAGGAATGAGGTACGGTGATTGACCGGCAGTGTCCGATGAGTCCGGTGAGAATTTTCGGATGCCCGGGCGCCCCGGTTTCACACCGCTGCGTGGTGACCGAGTCCCGCCGCGCGCATCGTCTTCTGCACCTTTTCGAAGGCCCGCATCTCGATCTGGCGCACCCGTTCCCGTGAAATGTGGTGCAGGCGGCTGAGGCATCCGAGGGTCGTACGGTTTTCCTTCAGGCGCCGCTCCGTGAGAATATTGCGTTCCCGGGCATTCAAGTCGCGGAGGGCCTCGGTCAGCAATTTCCGCTGCTGGCTGATATCCTGGAGTTCGGACAGCATTTTTTCCTGGTCATCCCGGTCGTCGACCAGCCAATCCTGCAGCTCGCCCTCTTCCTCGTCCCATACGGGCGTGTTGAGGGAATGGTCGGGCGTTGACAGCCGTTGGTTCATGTTGACGACTTCGTGCTCGGGCACTTTCAGATAATTGGCTATCTTCTCCACGTGCTCCGCCGTCAGGGCGCCGTCCTCCAGGGCCTCGATCTGCCCCTTCACCTTGCGCAGGTTGAAGAACAACTTCTTCTGCGCCGCCGTGGTTCCCAGCTTTACCAGCGACCACGAGTGCAGGATGTATTCCTGAATCGCCGCCCGGATCCACCACATGGCATAGGTGGAAAACCGGTATCCCAGGCTCGGGTCGAACCGCTTGAGAGCCTGCATCATTCCGACGTTGCCCTCGGAAACCAGTTCCTCGATGGGAAGGCCGTATCCGCGATACCCCATGGCTATTTTGGCGACGAGGCGGAGATGGCTGGTTACCAGTTTGTCGGCAGCCGCGTTATCGCCGTTGTCGCGCCAGCGATTGGCCAGCATGACCTCTTCGTCGGCGTGCAGGACTGGAAATCTGCGAATTTCTTGAAGGTAACGCGAAAGGCTGTCTCTCGGACGATCAAACCTTTCGGTATTGGGCGCGGTCATTGTCGTGTTCCTCGTCGACGGGCACATTCCGTAAACGTTGACTAACGGTACGGGGCAATTACCCCGCCATTATTCGCCTCGTTACCTCCCGAAGACCGGCGCCGGATATCTTCATCTCGGATTATTGTCAAAGCGTGCTTCCCCCGGTCCCCTCGGGCCGGGTCTGGCGGTATGCCAGAAGTTCCAGCCACATCCATCATCTTATCGATCCGGCGCGGTTTGTCCTTG
>JAJFIG010000417.1 GCA_021775195.1 Rhodospirillales bacterium
CTGGTTCTGCGAGCCGCCGCGACGAAAGGTCTTCCACCCATGACCGGAGCCAACGCCAAAACCGAACCCCTGCCCGCCGAGGTGATGGCGGGCCTGGTGCGTTTGGGCCTGGCGGCACCGGGCGAGGTGCTCGCCGCGGAACCGCTGCCGGGCGGGGTGGCGTCGGATATCTGGAAGGTGGACCTGGCCCCGGGGGCGGCGTGCATCAAGCGGGCCCTGGCCAAGCTCAAGGTCGCCGCCGACTGGCGGGCGCCGGTGCAACGCAACGCCTATGAATATGCCTGGATGGAAGTCGCCGGGTCGATCGTCGCCGAGGCGGTGCCCGAACTGCTGGGCGAGGACGGGGAGGCAGGGCTGTTCGTCATGCGCTACCTGGACCCCCGCACCCATCCCCTGTGGAAGGAGCAGCTCAGGGCCGGGCTGGCGAAGACGGAAACGGCGACGGCGGTGGGCGAGCGGCTGGGCCGCATTCACGCCGCCACCGCCGGCGACGACGCCGTCGCCCGGCGCTTCGCCACCGACGGCATCTTTTTCGACATCCGCCTGGAGCCCTATCTTCTGGCCACGGGCCGCGCGCACCCGGACCGGGCCGTCGCCCTGGAGGCATTGGTCACGGTCACGGCGGCGATGAAACGGGCGCTGGTGCAGGGCGATATCAGCCCCAAGAACATCGTCGTCGGCCCCCGGGGCCCGGTGTTCCTGGACGCCGAGTGTGCCTGGTACGGCGACCCGGCCTTCGACCTCGCCTTCTGCCTCAACCACATGCTGCTCAAATGCCTGTGGACGCCGGCGGCGGCGAAGGGGTTCCTTGGCTGCTTCGACGCCCTTGCGGCGGCTTACCTGGCGCAAGTGAACTGGGAGGACCGGGCCGGGCTGGACGAGCGCACGGCGCGCCTGCTGCCGGGGTTGTTCCTGGGCCGCATCGACGGCAAGTCGCCGGTGGAGTACCTGACCGAGGAGGCGGACAAGGACAAGGTGCGCAAGGTGGCGCGCGCCCTGCTGGCGGAACCGGTGGCGACGACGGCGGCGGTCCGGGCCGCCTGGGCGGAGGAGATCGGGGCATGACAGAGACGAGCATCAACCGGGTGACGGGGCGCCGGGTCTGGGACTCCAGGGGGCGACCGACGGTGGAGGCGGAGGTGCATCTGGCGGGCGGCGCGGTGGGCCGGGCCATGGCCCCTGCCGGCGCGTCCATGGGCAGCGGTGAGGCGGTGGACCTGCGCGACGGCGGGCCACGCCTCGGCGGATTCAACGTGACGCGCGCGGTGGCCGCGGTCAACGGCGAGATCGGCGCAGCACTGGCGGACGCAGATGCCTCCGATCAGGAGGGGGTGGACCGGCTGCTCATCAACCTCGACGGAACCCCCGACAAGGGGCGGCTGGGGGGCAACGCTCTGATCGCGGTTTCCATGGCAGTGGCCCACGGGGCGGCGGCGGCGGCCGGCGAACCCCTGTGGCGGTATCTCGCCGCCGGCACCACCCCGCGTATCCCGCTGCCCGAAATCCAGATATTCGGCGGCGGGGCCCACGCCGGGCGGCGGGTCGACGTGCAGGACTTCATGGTCATGGCACCCGGCGCCGCGAGCTTCGACGAAGCACTGGAATGGACGGCGGAAGTATACCTGGCCGCCGGGCAGCGGATGGCCGACGCCGGGCGCCTGCAAGGGGTCGCCGACGAGGGCGGATACTGGCCCGCCTTCGCCACCAACGAGGAAGCCCTGGAGGCCCTGGTCCGGGCGATCGAGGACGCCGGGTTCACGCCGGGGGACGAAATCGTGATCTCGCTGGACGTGGCGGCGTCGGAGTTCGGACAAGGTGGCCGCTACCGGCTGGGCCTGGAGGACCGGGAACTGGACTCCGACGGGCTGGCGGAGATGCTGATGGGGTGGATCGAACGTTATCCCATCAGGTCCATCGAGGACCCCCTGGGCGAGGACGACGACGACGGCATGCGCCGCTTCACCGAGGCGGTGGGGGCACGTGTCCAGGTTGTGGGTGACGATTTCGTGGTCACCGACGCGGCGCGCATCCGCCGGGCCGCCGAGGCCGGCGCCTGCAATACGGCGCTGATCAAACCCAACCAGGCGGGGACCCTGAGCGAGACCCGGGCGGCGCTGACGGCGGCCCGGGAAGCGGGGTGGAGAACCATCGTCTCGGCGCGCTCGGGCGAGACCGAGGACGTCACCATCGCCCACCTGGCGGTGGGCTGGGACTCAGGTCAGATCAAGGTCGGGTCGTTCGCGCGCTCGGAACGCATGGCGAAGTGGAACGAGGTCCTGCGCATCGAGGAAGGGCTGGGCGCGGCGGCGCGGTTCGCGGGGAGAAATCCCCTGCCCTAAGCCCGCGCCGTGGAACGCCCCCGGGTCAGCCGGTGCCGACCGGAATAACCTTACTTTGATTAAGTGTTTATTCAGGACTACGCCTTATGAAGAATCCAGGCGGGCGTCCCGGAATGGCGCACCGTTCTAAACTATCCAATAAATTCGCATAACATTTTATGAAATTTGAAATATTTGATTCAGATCAATGCGCAATTCAATGGAACGTGGCATAGCTGCACTCATCAAGATTCGCACGACCCTTCTGTAAGAAATTCGCCCCATCGTTTTCCCAGCAAGGAAGCGACTCATGACAACTCCCCAACCCAAAGTCTCGCGTAGGGACGCTGCCAAAACACTTGGCGGCGGGGTAGCCGCGGCGGCTGTTGCCGCGGTGGTGCCCAGCCCTGCGATTTCCGCGGTCACCGGAAAACCGGTGCACTACGGAATGGTTATCGACATCCACCGGTGTTCCGGCTGCCATGCCTGCAGCGTCGCCTGCAAGGCGGAATTCGACGTCCCCCTGGGCGCGACCCGTTCCTGGGTGGAATACGTCGAAAAGGGCACCTACCCCGACGCCCAGCGCAGCTTCCTGCCGCGGCTGTGCAACCATTGTTCGGACCCGCAGTGCGTCGACGTGTGCCCCACGGGTGCAACCTACAAGCGCGGCGAGGACGGAATCGTCGTCGTCGATGAGGAAACCTGCATCGGATGTAAGTACTGCATGCAGGCGTGCCCTTACGACGTGCGGTTCATCAATCCCATTACCGGTTCGGCGGACAAATGCGATTTCTG
>JAJFIG010000418.1 GCA_021775195.1 Rhodospirillales bacterium
GCTCGCTACCTTCCAGACCATCCATCCCGGTATCGAGGTCCGCCTTGCCGCCGCATCCCGTCTCGTCGACCTCGAACGTGACGATGTTGAGGTCGCCATCCGGTTCGGTGCCGGGGCCTGGCCCCGCTGCCGCAGCGACCATCTCATGGCCAACGATCTATTTCCCGTCGCCAGCCTGGCGCTCATCGGTGAACGGCCGTTGGACGACCCCGCGGATCTCGCCGACCATGTTTTGCTGGATGTCCTCACCCCGCCCCGCGCCGACGACTGGTCCCGGTGGCTGGCGGCGGCGGAGGTGACCGGGCTGGAGCCCAGGGGCCGGCTCCAGTTCGAAAGCTCCAGCCATGCCCTAGAGGCCGCCGTCGCCGGCCTCGGCGTCGCCATCGGCCACCGCCCCTTTGTCATCGACGACCTCGCCCGTGGCCGCCTCGTCGCGCCCTTCGCCGAGGCGGTACAGAGCGACGGCGCCTACTACGTGGTTTCACCCTTGGACGAGGCCGAAACCCCCAAGGTAACGGCCTTCCGGCAATGGCTGCTGGCCGAGGCCCGGCGTGATTCCCGGCCTGGATAGGGCTCTGGGGCGTGTACTCATAAAACGAGAGTTGGGTCAGCGGTGGGGCGCCGATGTCGGCTTTAGGGCCAACACCGGTCGCAAATCCGCGTATTTAGGCACTTCCGCCTGTAGCCAAAAGGAGATCATTCGCTACTGATGATGGTGAACAATTCCGTCTCCGTTTCCCGACCGCGTAATTTGACCGTGCCCTTGGGTTGGGATTGGTAGGTCGGCGGCAAGGTAATGCGGTTTAGCAGCTCGGCGGATATGAGTAGGGGGCAGTCCAGGGCCTTGCATTGTTGCTCAATGCGGGCAGCAGTGTTGACCGTGTCACCGAAATAAGAAATCTCCTGTTTCTGATCGCCGCATTGGCTAATCACTACGGGGCCGCCGTGCAGGCCGATCCGAAAGGCAGGGACCATGTCAAATTCACGCTTATAATCGGACGCCTTGTCGTGGGCCTGGTCGGCGATGGCAAAGCAGCACCGGATTGCCCGCATGTTGGCGCGACCGGCCCGCAGTGGCCAGGTCACTACCACCTGATCGCCCACATAACGGTGGATTTCACCACCATGCTCGATGATTGGTTCGGTAATGTCGAAAAAGAATTTGGTAATGATGGTTTGAACGCCTACGTCGCCCAATCGCTCTGCCAGCGCCGTCGAGCCGACTAAATCCAGGAACATGAAAATCTTATCCTCACGGATCGGTCGGTGATATTTGCCGAGTACGAAATTGATCAAAGTACGCCCGCCAATTATGCGGATGACCTGGATTCCAATTTGAAACAAGATGATGACCGCGAAGACGAAAATCAGTGTGCGAAAGAATTGCGGCTCATTGAGAAAGTCCAAGTCGAATAAACCATGGAAAAATGCCTGGCCAAATAGCCCTACCAAAATGACAATAAGCACTAAAGCCACCGACTTGACGGCGATGGCATTTAGGAAATAGAGGCGTCGAATGCCAACGCCGAAGCGGCTTGGAACCAAAAAAATTTCAAAACCAAAGAATAGAGAACTACCTACGATCCAGTTTACCCCGCCATGATACATGGCCGTGGCCTTATCCCCGTCGATACCAACATCGCCTAGATAAGAATCCAACACCCCCACGAGCCCACCGATAACCACAATAATGGCAAGTAGCCGAAGCCGAGAAACCATCAACCTGGACAATCGAGTTTCCCTCCATCATCACGCCCGTGCCTTTGGGCAGAACAGTCCTGACATTCGAAGACGGCGGCGCAAAGCACGTAGTATACCGAGGAAAATACCCCAATATTTACTAATCTCATTTGTATTTGGTAACAGAATTCAAAACATTATGGCTATTGTATTCGCTCTTATCGAACGTCGGCTTCGGGTCAGGAGCAGTCCTAAACGCCGGTTCCGAATTTGGTCCGCTGTGCGGGGTGGAGCGGACATAAGCAGTCGTTAAGCGGACATCGCCACTCGCAACGCCAGTTAATGAGTCCAAGACCTAGGCTCACGCCTGCTTCAGGTCGGCGCGAATTCTCCCCGCCATCTGGTCGTCGACGTAGGCCGACGACTTCATGAACGAATCGATGGCGTTGGCAAGGGCGGCACCCGCAAGGCCCTCCTCGAATAGCGCATCCAGGCGGTTCATCTCCGCGGAAATGCCGTTCCGCTTCTCCACAAGGTCCTGGTACTGCACATCGCAGCCGGCGATCTGGGGCGGATAGGTCCGGATCTCCTCGATGATCGGAGCCCGTGCCTCTTCCAAACAGCCTCTCAGGGTCTTCAGGATCGGCTCCATCAAATCTCGGTTCCTTCGGCTGTTCACGGCATCGGCACCTTGCCCGGATCTTACAGTCCGAACGTCCCGATTTCAGCTTTTTCGATCCACCGCCGTCGCCTGCGCCCACCCTTCGCCTATAATGCCCGGCCGCAACCAGCACGGACACCGCCGCTCCCGGCCCTGCACATGATCGACCTCGACCACATCACCTTCGTCGGCAACGGCCTCCAGCGCCCGGAATGCGCACTGTGCACCTCCGACGGCCGCGTCCATGCCGCCGACTGGAGGGGAGGGGTGACGGTCATCGAGGCCGACGGCACTCAATGCACCGTCCTCGCCCGGGGCGACGGCCCGCCGCCCAAGCCCAACGGCATCGCCATCCTTGAGGACGGCTCCTGGCTTCTCGCTCACCTGGGCGACGACGACGGCGGCGTCTACCGCCTCCATCCCGACGGCCGCCTCGAGCCCTTCCTGCTCGAGGTCGCGGGCGAGCCGCTGCCGCCCACCAACTACGTCCACGTGGACGGGACGGGGCGCGTCTGGATCACCGTCAGCACCCGCCTCAGGCCCCGCGGCCGCGCCTATCGCGGTGATGTCACCGACGGCTTCATCGTCCTCGTCGACGGCGCCGGCGCCCGCGTCGCCGCCGACGGCCTCGGCTTCACCAACGAATGCCTGGTCCACCCCGAAACCGGTCACCTATACGTCAACGAGACCTTCGCCCGTCGCCTGACCCGTTTCGACGTCGCTCCCGACGGCACGCTCGGCAACCGCGCGACGGTCGCCGAATTCGGCCCCGGCGTTTTCCCCGACGGCCTCACCTTCGATGCCGAGGGCGGCATCTGGATCACCAGCATCGTCAGCAACCGGGTCATCCGCGTCACCCCCGGCGGGGAGCTGGAGACCATCGTCGACGACAGCGACCCCGATCACCTCGCCGAAGCCGAGGCGGCATACATCGCCGGCACCCTGGGCCCCAAGCATCTCCACCGCGCCGCCGGGCGTCGCCTGCGCAACATTTCCAGCCTTGCCTTCGGCGGCGCCGATCTCCGGACGGTCTACCTGGGCTGTCTCGCCGGCGACGAAATTGCCACCTTCCGCTCCCCCATGGCCGGCCTGGCCCCCGCCCACTGGAATTTCAGGACCCCATTGAAATCCCGCCCCGATGGGGGTTGACTGGCCGATCGGCGGGAAGGGGTCTATGGCGGAAAATATCAGACTGGCGACGGTCGGAACCGGCTACTTCAGCCAGTTCCACTATGACGCCTGGAAGCGCCTCAACGTCGAGCTCGTCGGGGTCTGCGCCCGCACAGCCGAGGAAACCGACACCGTCCGCCGCGACTTCGGCGACCCGCCGGCCTTCACCGACTTCGCCGCCATGCTCGACGCCGTGAAGCCCGGTCTGGTCGACATCATCGCCCCGCCGCCGACCCATCTCGGTTTCGTCCGCGCCGCCGTCGAACGCGGCGTTCCCGTGATCTGCCAGAAGCCCTTCACCAACGGCCTCGCCGAGGCCCGCGAGGCGGTGGAAGCGGCGGACAAGGCCGGCGTGCCCCTGGTCGTCCACGAGAACTTCCGCTTCCAGCCCTGGTACGCAAAGATCCGTGACATCCTCGCCGACGGTGCCGTCGGCGAGCCCTATCAGGTCAGCTTCCGCCTGCGCCCCGGGGACGGGCAGGGGCCCGGGGCCTATCTCGACCGCCAGCCCTATTTCCAGACCATGGAGCGCTTCCTCGTCCACGAGACCGCCATCCATCTCATCGACGTTTTCCGCTTTCTCCTGGGCGAGGTCACCACCGTCACCGCCGAGCTGGCGCGCCTCAACCCGGCCATTGCCGGCGAGGACGCCGGCCTCATCCTGTTTCAGTTCAGGAACGGCGCCCGCGGCCTTTTCGACGGCAACCGGTTGTCCGATCACGCCGCCAAGAACCGCCGCCTGACCATGGGCGAGATGCTGGTCGAGGGGTCGCAAGGCACCCTCCGCCTCGATGGCGACGGCGCTCTTTTTCACCGCCCCATGGGCGACAACAGCGAACAACCCGTCCCCTATGACTGGCAGGACCGGGGCTTCGGCGGCGATTGCGTCTACCGCCTCCAGCGCCACGTCCTCGACGCCCTCGGCGCCGGCGCCGAGCCCACGAACACGGCTCGGGCCTACCTCAGGAACCTGGAGATCGAGGCCGCCGTTTATCAATCCAGCGCCGAGGGACGGCGCATCAATCTCTAGAGCCCTATCCGACCAAATGGAATCAATTTGC
>JAJFIG010000419.1 GCA_021775195.1 Rhodospirillales bacterium
CGTCGGCCGTAGAGGCGGCCCCCGACTGGGATGCTACCTCAGCCGATCAACGGGCCGCGTGCCTGGAGCGCGCCGCGGATTTGTTGGAAGATGCGATGCCGGAGCTGATGGCGATCTGCGTCCGCGAGGCCGGCAAGAGTATCGATGATTCTCTGGCGGAAGTGCGGGAGGCCGTGGATTTTTGCCGCTACTATGCCCAACGCGCACGGCTGGAGTTCGCAGAGCCCGCGGTCATGCCCGGACCGACGGGCGAGCACAACCAAATTGCCCTCCATGGACGCGGGGTATTTGCCTGCATCAGTCCATGGAATTTCCCACTTGCAATATTCCTGGGGCAGGTTAGCGCGGCACTGGCTGCAGGAAACACTGTCGTGGCCAAGCCGGCCGAACAGACACCTTTGATCGCGGCACGGGTTGTAGCGATTCTGCATCAGGCCGGGATACCCGGTGATGTTCTGCACCTGGTGCCGGGTGATGGTATTGCCGTGGGTGCCCCCTTGGTCGCTGATCCCAGGATATCCGGTGTCGCGTTCACGGGTTCGGTCGAAACCGCCCGAGCGATCAATAAAATCTTGGCCGAGCGCACCACTGCGATCATTCCGCTGATTGCCGAGACCGGCGGACAGAATGTGATGATCGTTGATTCGACGGGCTTGCCGGAGCAGGTCGTGGAGGACGTCCTTACCTCCGCTTTCCGAAGTGCCGGTCAAAGATGTTCCGCTTTACGCGTCTTATTCGTGCAGGAGGATATTTCGGAACGCGTCATTCGCATGCTCGTCGGTGCTATGGCGGAATTGAGAGTCGGCGACCCCGCACAGTTGCCTACCGACGTGGGCCCGGTCATTGATCGGGACGCGCTGAGCATGCTTGAAAACCACGCGCAAAGGATGGCTGGTGAGGGGCGTCTCCTTTGTCAGGTCGACCTACCGGATTCATGCGCGCATGGTACATTTTTTGCTCCGCGCGCTTATGAAATTGATGGGTTGGGTGTTTTGGAGAAAGAAGTATTCGGACCAATTCTGCACGTCATTACCTACAATGCCGACCACCTGGACCAAGTGACCGATTCTGTCAATGCATTGGGCTACGGACTGACGCTCGGCGTTCACAGCCGTCTGGACAGCACGATAAAGCGGGTTCATCAGCGTCTTCGCGTCGGCAATACCTACGTCAACCGCAATATCATTGGAGCCGTGGTTGGCGTGCAACCTTTCGGCGGCGAGGGTTTGTCCGGCACGGGCCCGAAAGCCGGCGGCCCCCGGTACCTTCACAGGTTTGCCACCGAAAGGACCTTGAGCGTCAATACGGTTGCGGCGGGTGGCAATCCGTCGTTGATGTCGCTTCACGAAGAATAGGAAACCGATCAGCGTGGCATTTGCCAGGTTCGCTTTCCGTCGGATTGTGAGCCTCGACGAAAGTCGTTATAGATAAATCATGCACCGCCGCAAAATAGCCCTGCTTGTCCTCGTCATCGGCGTGATTTCAGTCACGATCGGATGTTCCCGTATAGAGCCTTATGTCTTCAAGGCAGACGAGTTCAACCGTGACTCTTCTACATTTGCGAAAGAGCCAACGGACGTAGATACGATCACAATTTGCTACAACAAGTACGGAGCGACACCGCGAAAATTGTTGGAAATGGCCCAAAGGAAATGCGGCGATTTCAGCAAGGTTGCCCGGTTCAACCACCAGGACCGGCTGAATTGCCCACTCCTAACGCCAGTCGGCGCTCATTTCGATTGTGTCAAACCCTGACAACATAATTGATAAAGATTGCCCAGGTTTTTTGTCGGCGTGCATGAGATCGCCACCGCTCTCATGGTTGACGGATTTTAAGCTGGATCGTGGTCTTGATTAGGAACCCGGAAACGTCGACAGGACGATGACAAATTTCATCACGACCTTATTGATCGCCTATGTAGTGATCATCGCGGCGCTATACCTGTTCCAGCGAAATCTGCTTTATCAACCGGATACCTCGGTACCGTCACCGGCTGCACAGGGGGTGCCGGAAATGCGTCCCGTAACAGTGCGGGCGGAAGACGGCTTGGAATTGATTGGTTGGTACCGCGAAGCCCAAAATGACCGGGCAACCATAGTTTACTTCCACGGCAATGCGGGCAACGTCGGTGCCCGGGGGTTCAAGGCGCGGTCTTTTCTCGACGATGGCTTCGGCGTGCTGTTGGCCGGTTACAGGGGTTACGGCGGAAATCCGGGAAAGCCGAGCGAGGAAGGGTTCTATTCCGACGGACGCGCGGCATTACAATTCCTGGCCGACAAGGGAATTATCCCGGGGAACATTGTCGTGTACGGAGAATCGCTGGGAAGCGGCGTCGCCATACACATGGCCTACGAACAGGCACGGAAAAAGCCTCCATTTACGGCGGTCATTCTGGAAGCGCCGTACACGAGCATAACCGACGTTGCGGCCCATCATTATCCCTACGTGCCTGTGCGCTGGCTGCTGAAGGACCACTTCCGGTCGGTCGACAAGGTCGCCGACATTGGTGCGCCATTGCTCGTAATTCATGGCGAAAAGGATCGCACGATCCCGACTAAGTTCGGCCGAGCGCTTTTCAAAGTGGCGGAGGAACCCAAGGAAAGCCATTGGTTGGCCAGGGCTGGGCATAACGATTTATTCGAACACGGCGTTGCCAGCATGGTGGTCGAATTCTTGACCCGGCGATCGGAATTGCTTCGCCCGAAGGAATAGCGCGACATACATTATACAATAAAGAATAAAAAGGGAACAAAAACAAAACATTAATAGAAAATCATTGATTTTTTAGGGGATTCATTCTATTTTTGATTATGATGAGTGTGGGTAAGCCACGGTAATTCCTGGCGCCCAGACGTGTGAGAAAAGGTGGATGATGGCCAAGGTTTCATCAGTTCCACGGACCAGTGCGACGTCTCCCGGGCGCCTTGCCGCCGGGGTGCGCAACGTTGCCAGTGTCAAGGATGGGCCGGTCGAGGAGATGAGCCCCGAGACTGGTGTGGCGTTGGATGACGCGGCGCTGCCATACCAGGAAGGTATGTCCGGTGCAGGCGAACACCGAGACAGAAAGCCAACTGACAGCCATGGTGTCTTTATGCCGCCGGGGAAAACCTTTGCGGCAATGTTCGAACTTCAACAGACAACCGAAAGGCGGAGTGGCGGGCCCCGGTCAGGCAAGACGATTTTCGCCGAACTTCGCGCCAAGGCTATCAACACCTATCTGACCAATTCCGATGTCATCCATGGAAAGAAAGATGTTCCGGGAGATTCCGTCAGCCTCAAGCTTTAGTCCGCAAAGGTATTGAGACTGCCTTACGGTTCTAGATCGGCAGGGACGTCCACGTCGCGAAACAGGGCATCATCATCCATTTCCACCTTCTGGACTACGCCGGCATGGCGTTCGATCACGTGGCGCGCACCTTTATCACCCTGAACCGTCGCCATCTCCGGAAAATAACAACGATCGAACAATACTGGATTGCCGCGCCGCCCCTGGTAAACCGGAACGCAAATCTTGCCGATGGTTTGAGAGGCAAACGCGCTGATCAACTTGTCGATATGCCGTCCTGTAAGCCATGGCATGTCGCCGAGACATATCACGGCACCGGCCACCGACGGGGGTAAGGCGTTGATACCGTGGCGCAGGGAGGAACTCAGGCCCGTGGAGAAGTCGGGATTGTGCACGAAGGACAGCCGGCGCCCGCGTAACGCCGTTACGATGATCTCGGCCTCATACCCCGTCACCACGATGATCAGAGTTGCCCGGGATGCGAGGACCGCGTCGGCAACCCGCGTCACGATCGGCTTGCTCTCGACCTCGATGAGCAGTTTGTTGAGGCCGCCCATGCGCCGGGATTCTCCGGCGGCAAGGATCACGGCGGCGATATCATGCCCTCCTTTTGGCGTGATCACCTGCCGGTTTCCCTGCCGTAACGGGCAGCGACGATTTGAGCCAGTATGGAAACCGCGATTTCGCTTGGTTTTCGGCCTCCAAGATCCAGTCCCACGGGCCCATGAATGCGGGCCAACTGTTGATCGGATATGTCCCGTGCCTTGAGGCGCGCCAGCCTTTTCCCGTGGGTTTTCCTGCTGCCCAAGGCTCCAACGTAGAAGGCGTCGGAATTCAGGGCGGCAACCAGGGCCGGATCGTCCAGTTTGGGGTCGTGGGTCAGTGTTACCACCGCGGTCCGTGCATCGGGGGCAAGGCCGGCAAGTGCGGCATCCGGCCAATCGGTGCGTACCGTAATATCGGGAAATCGTTCGTTCGATGCGAAAGACTGCCGGGGATCGATCACGGTTACCTCGAAGCCGGCCAGGCTTGCCAAAGGTGCCAGGCTTTGGGCGATATGGACGGCGCCGACGACAATCACGCGCAACGGTGCATTGAATACGGCGACGAACAGTGAGTGGTCTTCCCTTGCCAGCTTCCTACTGCAATCGTCGGCAAGCGCTTTTCTTGCAGCCTCAACGAAATCGGCGTCAAGATCGAGGATTCCGTCCACCGACTGCGGGCTCACCAGGGTTTGGGTGCCGTCTTCCAGGTTCACAACGCGGGCCACAGGGCGCGTTGTGACCAGGCTATGCAAAATGTCCGATGACGGGGCCTTTTCAACAAACACTCTCAGCTCACCGCCACAGGACAAACCAACCTCCCAGGCCCGGTCATCGGTTATCCCGAAATCAAGCAGCTTTGGCCGTCCGTCCGCCATGACCTGGAGAGCCTCGTCGACCACTGCGGCTTCGACGCAGCCACCGGACACTGATCCGGTAAAAGAGCCGTCATCGGCAACCACCAACATGCTTCCGGGTTGGCGTGGCGAAGAACCCCAGGTGCCTACGACCGTAGCCAGGGCGACGGTCTTGCCCTCGCGCAGCCACGCCAGGGCCTGGGAAAGCGGATCATCGATTCCGCTCATCGCGTTGTCTACTTGCGGATCCAGGTGCCGCTTGCATCCATCACGTAAGTGCCGGGAGGTGCTTTTTTTATCAGCTTGTTGCCGACGATCGCTTCCACAGCCTGCAGGCTCGTGTTGTTCTTTTTTGCAATCTCGCCATAACGTCCGCGGCGTTTGGCGTTGATATCGTTCATCAGGCCACCGGCGCTTGCTGGTGCCCCAGGCTTCACTAGCCCCAGGTAGCCGTCGGGGCGTTCACCCAGGTAACCCGAGGCTTTCGCGTCTTCCAATGCGCCCGCGAAGGCCGGTTGCGTCAGCCCGGTGCCAAAGGCCAGGATCATCACGACCAAGCAACAGCCCAGGCATTGCAGCGTCTTCTGAAAAGTCCAGTTCCTGAACAACATGACTAGAATAACTCCGAATCCTTTTGCAGAAGGGCATCCACGTCCTTTTCGACACGGACGCGGACCTCATGCTCGATCTTGACATTGAGGTTGATGACAATGGGCTTGTCGGGCGGCTCTATTTTCACCGTCGGCTGACAGCCGGCGAGAAGCGTTATCCCCAGGAAAATCAGAGCGAGTGTCCCAGGCGACTTAACGGTTCTAATGGTTCCAATCACGGTTGTCTCCCTGGCGGACCGGGTGCGGTCAGGGCGCTGGCGGTCGGGCGCCTTTTCCGAGTCGTTCCGGATGCTGATAGCTTTCAAGCCCACTGCGGATGATCTCATCCAGTTTACCACTTAGATTGAGGTTGAATTCGAAAGGGTACCCTTCCATGAAATCCGGGTTCTTACCGTTGAGGTGCAGTTTCGTCGTCCATTCCCCACCGGTCCGCCCATTCAAGTCGAGGCGCAGGGTCTTGTAGTGAAAATTTTCCAGTGCCCCGCGCACCAAGCTAATCTGTTCACCGCTGCCTTGCAACGCGGGTGGCGGGACCGCGGGCTTATAACGTAGAACGCCCGGGCTTTCCGCCTCGAGCACGCCGTTTCGAATTTCGAGGACACCGTCCTTGAATCGAACCGGAATATGCCCGCTTAATCGGCCCGTTCCCGTCGCCCCTTCGACATCGGCAACGGTCATGATCTCGGCGACATCGACGCCGCTGACCCGAAGCACGGTCTCTACATTCGGCGATTGTGGGGCTACCGCTAGGCTTTCGGTTTCGACCCGTCCACCAAGCAGCTCCACTCCGCCACGGTCCACAAGCATCAACCCATTGGGATCGATTCGAAAAGTTGTGGTCGCGTTATCAAACGGAATTCCAGCGGAAATCCGGGAAACGGTCAGCCTTTGCTTAGGCAGGCTTGATATCGGCCAGGGCTGATCGAGGGCTAACGACATATTGACTCCTTCGACCCGCAATCCACCGGTCGTCAGGGAGATATCCGTCAATGTTACCCGCAGATTCGAAGACAGGCGTTCGGCCGACCAGGCGATCGTGCCCCCGCCCGCGATCGCGCCACTTGCCGCCGATACCTCCTCGCCGAAATCGGGCAACAGGTCGCTTGGTTGAAACGCACCTGGCAAGAACGTCAGGGGGTGGAGTTTAAGGGTCGCCGTGCCGGCCCCAGAGGCCGTCTTGTGTGTACCGGACAAGTCCACCACCGCCCGGCCGAGCGGGTCGCTAACGCGACCGGAAAACGCAATTTCAGCACCGTTGATCGAGGCCCTTCCCGATGCCTTAAGGGGAACGATCTGCGGTGGTATGCCGATGTGGCGCAGTTCCGCGGATCGCAACAGTATGGTCGTCTTTTGCCCGACCTCTACAGAAGACTCGATGGCGTTCACCGAAACAGCGTGCTGTGGCAGGACGACCTGGCCTTTTTGCATGTCCACGGAGAGGGTGATCGCCTCATCCTCGGCGGCGAGGGCAGCTTTAACCCGCAAAGTCGGCAAATGCACGATTGCAGGTACATCGGCGATATGCAGCGAAGTCTCGGGAATCGATAGACGAGTCTGGACCCGCATGCTGCCGGCACCCGCGCCGGCGCGCTTCATGGCCAGGAACGAAGCGCCGTCTTGGGTCGCCCGCAGCCGGACTTTCCTGGCGACCACAGGCCCTGTTTCGGAGGTAATCTCCCGGGCCGTGAATTCTAACGGCTTTTCCAGCGAAAGCACGATGCTGTCGGGCGCCAAGCGCAAAACCCCTGCCATCGAAATTGCCGGGTTTGCTACCTTTGTTCCCGGCAACGCCAAAGCCGGCGCCTTGTAGGCAGCGGAAAATCGAATTGGTTCGGCGGCCGACAGGGTTCCGGTGGCGTCCATGGCTGCGGAGCCGGCCAGTGTGCCCTTCAATGATTGTCCATCATTCGCGCCGACTGACAATGCCATTCGTCCGGCGAGGCGTGGGCCATCGTCATCAAAGCTGCCTTTTAGTTTCAGTTGTTCCAGTCGGAGGGAGATTGGGAATTTGAGCCAACGCCGGACCGACACCGGGAGATCGTCCTGCGTAATGTCAGCCAATGCCGCGACGATCGGCTTCTGCGTGTCCACGTTCAGAACCTTGCCGTTGTAGGAGAGATCAAGGGCCCCCGCGATGGAGAGAACATTGGCCAATCCGGCGACAACCAAATTTTCTAGGTCGAAGGAAAGAGTCCCCCGTCCCGCAAGTTGGTCAGGCGGGCCTGTCATCGGCGGTCCGTTGGTATCCAGTCGGATTTGTCCTTGGGTGGCGTCAACAACCGCGCGAAGCTTTGTCCCGTTCTTATCAAGTGCCGCGATTACGTGTGCCTGGCGGGCTTCGATCATGGGTATCGGCGGATCTTGTGCCGTCAGATCTACCTCTAGACGTCGCGGGGCCGCGGCCGATCCTTCAAATTCGACTGTGCCTGTAACCTTGAACGGCGGTCGGTTTTTCGGAGTGATGTTGGCGGCTAGGCGTAACGTTCCCCCATAGTCCTCACCGCTCCGGTGCGTCGCATTCCCGTCCAGTTTCGTTCTTAGGTCGGCGAATGGGGTCTCGATTATCAACAGAGTGTCCCGTACGTCGACGGACCCCACCGTCCAGGATTGTTCTCCACCGCCGCCCTTCAGCAACGGGTCGATGGGGCCGAGAGAAATGCCATCGCTGTCAAATCGTGCGGTAAGCCGCAATCCCTGGATATCTATGCCACCCACGCGTTGGGCCATGAGATCCTGGAAGGAGTAGTCAACCGTGACGCTATTGGCGGATAGGGGGTCGTCGATGCCGATACGAATTCCGGCGATATGGAGGCGTTGCCAGTCGATTTTCTCGACCGTCAATTCGGCGGCAGTTACGCCTTGGCTCACCAAAACCCGAACCACAAGCCACTCGACGATGCTCGGTAGAGCGAACGCAACCGTCGTCGCGCCGACGACGAGAAATGCAAAAACAACCAGGAGCGCGAGGCGCAGTACGGAACGTTTTTTGGATTCCACCATTCCGTGGGATTGCTATCCGTTGCCGACGGCGCGCCTGGCCATGACCCCCA
>JAJFIG010000420.1 GCA_021775195.1 Rhodospirillales bacterium
GCCATCCGGCAATGCGCCGAACAGACGGGGTTCGCCATCGGACGCCCAACCATCGAAGTCGAGGGACTTTGTCCCCATTGCCAGCAAACCGGCGGGTCTCATGGCAATGAATGACACCGTGCCGGACAGCCAGGCCACGGATGACATTTCCGGTCGGGAACCCCTGGTCGAAGCATCCAACGTCGATCTGATATTCGGCGCCAAGGTCGTACTGAGCGCCGTCAATGCCCGCGTCCACCCGGGTGAGATCGTGACCCTCATTGGACCCAACGGAGCCGGGAAGACGACTTTTATCCGGACGATCCTGGGCCTGCAGAAACCCGACCGCGGCAAGGTTCTCAGGCGCCCCGGTCTTCGCATCGGCTACATGCCCCAGCAGACCACCGTCGATCCCACCCTACCCATGACCGTCGGCCGGTTCGTCGCACTCGCCGCGCCCAACCGTCGGCCGGCCAACCGCCTCGACCCGCGAACCGCCCTCGATGAAGTTGGCGCCACGCACCTGATCGATGCCCCGATACAGGACATATCCGGTGGTGAGATGCGGCGGGTCCTCCTGGCCCGCGCCCTGTTGCGTGATCCCGACCTTTTGGTCCTCGACGAACCGGCCCAGGGTGTCGATGTCAATGGACAGGCAGATCTCTATAGCCTGATCGGCCGCATCCGCGATCAACGCAATTGTGGGGTTTTCCTGGTTTCCCATGACCTGCACCTAGTCATGGCAGCCACCGATCAGGTGATTTGTCTCAATCATCATGTGTGCTGCGCCGGACGGCCCGAGGCCGTTGCCCGCGATCCAAGTTATGCGGCCCTGTTCGGCGAACAGACAGCCCGCGAATTCGCCGTCTACCACCATCATCACGATCACCGCCACGATGCCGATGGTGCCGTATTGCCATTGGGGAGCACACCGGAGTCAGCACCGGCGGAGATACCGGACCATGGATGATTTCCTGGTTCGCGCCTTGATCGGCGGCTTCGGAGTCGCCGCCGTTGCCGGCCCCCTCGGCGCCTTCGTCGTCTGGCGGCGCATGGCCTATTTCGGCGACACCCTGGCCCATGCCGCACTTCTCGGGGTGGCGCTGGGATTTTTGCTTGGAATCGGCGTCAACGTCGGCGTGACGGCTACATGCGTCGGTATCGCCGTGGCTTTGGTCGTGTTCCAGCGTCGCCGGCAACTGGGTGGCGATACGCTCCTCGGCATCCTGTCCCATGGCGCGCTGGCCCTGGGGCTGGTCACGATCGCTTTTCTCACCGAAGTCCGGGTCGACCTCATGGCCTATCTGTTTGGCGACATTCTTGCCGTGACCATGGAAGATATCGCCTGGATTTATGGTGGTGGGGCAGGGGTCGCCATGGCCCTGGTGATCCTTTGGCGTCCACTGTTGGCGGCGACCGTGGATGCCGAACTGGCTTTCGTGGAAGGGGTTCCAGTCACCGCCGTCCGCCTGGCTTTCATGCTGCTGCTGGCGATCGTCGTCGCCCTGGCAATGAAGGTCGTTGGGGTCTTGCTGGTCACGGCCCTCTTGATCATTCCCGCCGCCGCGGCGCGGAGCCTGGCCCGCTCACCCGAACAAATGGCCTTGCTTTCCGCTTTGGCCGGGTGTCTCGCTGTTGCCGCCGGTCTTTTTGGATCCTTCGCCACCGATGCGCCAAGCGGGCCGTCGATCGTCGTTGCGGCTTTGGTTCTTTTCCTGATCAGTTCCGTCGTGCCCGCCTTCAAGACGCGGCGTTGAGACGCTCAAACCCCTTTTCCAGGTCGCCGATCAGATCGTCCGGGTCCTCGAGCCCGGCATGAATTCGGATGCTGGGGCCGGTCTCGGACCAGGGTGTCGCCGTGCGATGGCCGGCGGGATCGTTGGCCAGGATCAGGCTTTCGAACCCACCCCAACTGTACCCCATACCCATGTGCTCCATGCCGTCGAGCATCGCCGCCACCGCCTCCTTCGAATAGTCATCGAGGACGATCCCGAAAAGCCCCGAGGCGCCGGCGAAGTCCCGATGCCATATCTCATGCCCTGGGCAATCGGGGAGGGCAGGGTGAAGGACCCGGGCGACTTCCGGGCGTGCCGCCAGCCATCGCGCCAGGGTCAGTCCCGTTTCATGGTGACGCTTCAGGCGAACGCTCAGGGTTCTTAGTCCCCGCAGGCCCAGGTAACAGTCATCGGGCGCCACCGTAGTGCCCACATACATGCTGGTCCGCTTGACCGGAATGAACACTTCCTTGGTCGTCGTGATCATCCCCAGCATGGCGTCGGCGTGACCGACGACGTATTTTGTCGCGGCCTGAACCGAGACGTCGACGCCATGGTCCAGGGGTGCGAAGAAGACCGGCGTAGCCCAGGTATTGTCCATGATCGAGACCGCACCGGCAGCACGCGCCGCGGCCGCGATCGCCGGGACGTCCTGTACCTCGAAGGTCAACGACCCCGGAGATTCCAGGAACACGACCTTGGTGTTCGGCTGCATCAGCTCGGCGATGCCGGCGCCGATCAGAGGATCGTAATAGGTCGTTTCGACACCATAGCGCCTGAGCATGCGCTCGCAGAAACGCCGCGTCGGACCGTAAACCGAGTCGACCATCAACAGGTGATCGCCCCCCTTCAGGAAGGCAAACAGGGCGGTGGTGACGGCCGAAAGTCCCGATGGCATGGCGACGCTTCGGTAACCGTTTTCCAGGGCCGCCATGGCCTCCTCGAGGGCAAAGGTGGTCGGCGTGCCACGGCGTCCATATCGGGTGCCTTCGAACGGCTTGCTCTCTGCTTCCTCGATCGCCGCGATGCTCGGGTAAAGGATTGTCGAGGCGTGGTAGACCGGGGTATTGACCACGCCGTGGTTGTCCTCCGGGTGGCGTCCGGTATTGACGATGGTTGTGTCTTTCTTCATGGCCTTACTGGCCCTTCCGGAAATCGCTGTGTGATGTGGCGCGAGACGATATCATGTCAATTAATTGCGTCCGGGGCCAGCCGCTTCGCCGGTGACGGACGGGCGCATATGTGCCAGCATTCGGGGCTCCGTACCGACCACACAGAAGGAAGAGGAACAGACCGCCATGACCGAGCCCGTGTATCATATGTTCGACGCGGCGCCGGCCCCGGTCGCACCATTCAGCCATGCCGTCGAGACCGATGGCTGGGTGCTTCTGACCGGCCAGATGCCGACAGATCCCGACAATGACGACGCACCCTTGCCGGATGGTGTCGAGTCCCAGACACGCCGCGTGATGGACAATCTCGGGCTGGTCCTGGGCGAACTCGGATTGGGCCTCGAACACGTGGTTTCGGCCCGTGTCTATTTGACTCGGTTCAAGGAAGACTACGAAGCAATGAACAAGGTCTACGCCAGTTATTTCCCCACCGACCGGCGTCCGGCACGGACCTGTGTCGGGGTAACGGGATTGGCCCGCGACGCCCTGGTC
>JAJFIG010000043.1 GCA_021775195.1 Rhodospirillales bacterium
GCCTCGAACAGCGAGGTATCCACCTTCTGTCCCTCGCCGGTCTTGAGGCGGCTCACGTAGGCCGCCACCACCCCCAGGGCGCCGAGGATACCTGCCGTGATATCGGTGACTGGAGCACCGACCTTCACCGGCGGCCGGCCGTGGCCCTCGCCGGTGATGCTCATCAGTCCGCTCATCCCCTGGGCAATGAGGTCGAAGCCACCGCGGTCCTTGTAGGGGCCGGTGCGCCCGAACCCCGATATCTCGCAGAAGATGATCCCTGGATTGTCCTTCCTGAGAGTCTCGTAACCGAGCCCGAGTCGCTCCATGGTGCCGCGCCGATAGTTTTCGATGACAACGTCCGCCGTCGCCAGCATGCGCTTCAGTACGGCATTGCCGTCCTCGTTCTTGAGGTTGATGGCGATGCCACGCTTGTTGCGGTTCATCATCAGGAAGGCGGCGGACTCGCCGTCGACGTCGGGTGGCAGGAAGCGCCGAGCGTCATCTCCGCCCGGGACCTTCTCTACCTTGATGACGTCGGCTCCCATGTCGGCCAGCATCAGGCCGCAGGTCGGCCCCGCCATGATGTGGGCAAGTTCGATGACCTTGAGCCCCTCCAACGGACCCGACGGCGTATCCCCCATGGCTATTTTCCTTTGAACTCCGGTTCTTTCTTGTCGAGGAACGAACGGTATCCGATCTGGAAATCCTCGGTGTCGAAGCAGGCATATCCTTCGTTCCGTTCCGCCTCGGTCAGCGGTGCCGGGTCCTTGAGGCGGCGCAGGAACTTCTTGTGCCAGCGCGCCACCAGCGGCGCCCCGGCGGCAATCAACCGCGCCGATTCATAGGCTGTCTCCTCGACCTTGTCATCGGCCACTACCCGGTTGACCAGGCCCTTGTCCTTGGCCTCGGCGGCGCCAAAGACTCGCCCCTCGAGCAGGATCTCAAGTGTCGCGGCGGCACCGATCAAGTCCGCCAGAGGTCCGATTTCGGGATAGGCCATGACCAGGCCGAGACGTTTGATGGGGACCCCGAAGCGGCTCGATTCACCGCAGATTCTGATGTCGCAGAGCGCCGCGATTTCCAACCCACCGCCGACGCAGATGCCTTCGATCAGGGCCACCGTCGGATGGCGGCAGTCCTTGAGCCCCCCCAGGGCAGTATGCAGCAGGCCGCCATAGTCCTTCGCCTGCCTTGCGTTCGAGCGGTAGGTCTCGAATTCCGAAATATCGTTGCCCGGCGAAAAGGCCTTGCCACCGGCACCGCGCACGACCACGCAACGCACGTCGTCCTCGGCCGAAAGCTCGCGCATGACCTCGCCGAGGCGCTGCCACATGAACTTGGTCATGGCGTTCAGTTTTTCCGGCCGGTTGAGCGTCACCGTGGCGACGGGGCCGTCCCGTTCGCAGAGAATATGTTCCAACATCCTGATCCCCCTTCTGCATCGGCCGGATTCATCCGGACGACCGGCACGTAAAGTACCAGCATTGGCACGAGAAACACTACGCCGAAGGATTGGATTTCAGGTCGCGAACTCCCTTAAGCCGGACGCCGCGGTGAAACCAACCCACCGCCACCCCCGGTATTCAATAAATGATCACCCGGCGGCCAGATGCTCCAGCGCCGCGCTGACGCCCCCCTTGGTGTGGGGGACACCTGCCAGCCCGAGCCCCATTTCGACGCCGCACAGGGTCCCCGCGAGCATGAGGTCGTTGAAGTCACCCAGGTGCCCGATCCTGAAGACCTTGCCCTGGACCTTCCCCAAACCGGTTCCCAGCGACATGTCGAATCGCTCCAGGATGACCTTGCGCAGGTTGTCGGCGTCATGGCCGTCGGGCATCAGGATCGCGGTCAGGGAGCTCGAGTATTCGTCCTCGTTGAGGCAAAGAATTTCCAGGCCCCAGGTCCGTACCGCCCGGCGTGTCGCCTCGGCGAACCGGTCGTGGCGGGCGAAGACGTTGTCCAGGCCTTCCTCGAGCAGCATGGTCAGGGCCTCATCGAGGCCGTAAAGCAGATTGGTGGCCGGCGTGTACGGGAAGAATCCTTTCGCATTGTTGGCCAGGATCGGCGCCCAGTCCCAATAGGATGTGGAGAACCCGGCCGTTTCCGAGGCGGCGAGTGCCTTGTCGCTGATGGCGTTGAA
The DNA here is from genome assembly GCA_021775195.1 of Rhodospirillales bacterium. Classification (GTDB taxonomy): domain Bacteria; phylum Pseudomonadota; class Alphaproteobacteria; order Rhodospirillales; family 2-02-FULL-58-16; genus JAJFIG01. The sequence continues at coordinate 2,123 of JAJFIG010000043.1, forward strand.
GCCCAGGCCCGGCGGCAGCATCAGCCCTTTCTGCGAACAACTGACCGTGACATCGACCCCCCACTCGTCATGGCGGTAGTCGATGGACGCCAGCGATGAGATGGTATCGACCAGTAGCAGCGCCGGGTGCCCCGCTTTGTCCATGGCCTTGCGTACAGCGCCGACCCGGCTGGTGACCCCGGTCGCCGTTTCGTTGTGGACGACGGCGACAGCCTTGATCTGGTGATCCTTGTCCTCCGCCAGCTTCGCCTCCACCAGGGCCGGATCGACGCCGTGGCGCCAGTCGCCGGCAACGAAATCCACCTCCAGTCCCAGCCGCGTCGCCATGCCGTGCCAGAGGGTCGCGAAATGCCCGGTCTCGAACATCAGCACGCGATCCCCCGGCGACAGGGTGTTGACCAGCGCCGCTTCCCAGGCCCCGGTACCCGACGACGGCAGGATAACCACCGGATTGTTGGTCTTGAAGACCCGCTTGGTGCGTTCGAGAATACTAAGCGCCATGCGGCCGAAGTCCGGCCCCCGGTGGTCCATGGTCGCCCGGGCCATGGCGCGCAGGATGCGGTCGGGCACGTTCGTCGGGCCGGGAATCTGCAGGAAATGGCGGCCCGAGCGATCGGTTACGTTATCTGACATTGGCTTCTTGATGTCCCTTTCCTGTGACGGCACCCGTCACGGCATGAACGCGAAGAACTGACGCCGCCCATTATGCGCCTATGGCGCGCGCAGACAAGATCGTTGTCCCCTGGAATAACCACATTGATTTTAGAATTATTCTTTCATAACAAAGCGCTAATGAAACGGTTTCCGTTGGCTTCATCACCGGTCGCGATCCCTCCCCCGCCTGCCACGGGGCAGCTTGCAATCGGTTCTTCCAATAGTGGATACTGACCCCGGTCCCCTCCTCCCTCACCGATTAGCGTGCCCATGCCGCCAACCAACCACAACAAGGTTTCGTCGCGGATCGGTGACAGCGGGTTGGCCGCGCGCCTTGCCCGCGAACTGGAAGGCGACGTCCTTTTCGACGCCTTCAGCCGCGGCCGATACAGCACCGACGCGTCCATCTATCAGGTCGAGCCCATCGGCGTCGTGGTACCGCAAAACGACCAGGACATCGTCCGCGCCATCGCCATCGCCGGCGAGGAAGGCATCCCGGTCCTTCCCCGCGGCGGCGGAACCTCGCAATGCGGGCAGACCGTTGCCGAGGCCCTCGTCGTCGACACCTCCAAATGCCTGAACGGCATCCTTGATTTCGATGCCGAGGCGCACACCATCCGAGTGCAGCCCGGCATCGTCCTCGACCAGCTCAACGAATTCCTCAAGCCCCACGGTCTGTTCTTCCCCATCGACCCGTCGACCGCCAGCCGCGCCACTATCGGCGGCATGGCCGGCAACAATAGTTGCGGCGCCCGGTCCATCCGTTATGGCAACATGGTCCACAACGTCCGTGCCATCGACGCCGTCATGGCTGATGGAGAGGCCTGGCGTTTCGCCGATGTCCCCGCCGACATCGGGTCATTCGGCGACAATTCCGCCTATCGGGACCTGATCTCCCGTCTGCGCGCCATGGCCGCCCGTGAAGCGGATGAAATAGATAACCGCCTGCCCAAGCTTCTGCGCCGGGTCGGCGGCTACAATATCGACACCCTGTCCCCGGACGGCCACAACATGGCCCGCCTTCTGGTCGGCTCCGAAGGGACCCTGGCTTTCTTCACCGCCCTCGAGCTGGACCTGCAGCCCATTCCCCCGCACAAGACGCTGGGGGTCTGCCACTTCCCCACGTTTGCCGAAGCCATGGAGGCGACGCGGCACATCGTCGAACTCGATCCGGCAGCGGTAGAGGTTGTCGACCGCACCATGATCGATCTGTCGCGCCAGATCCCCGCCTTCCGCGCCACCGTCGACAGCCTGGTCAAGGGTCAGCCCGACGCCCTGCTTCTTGTCGAATTCGCCGGCGAGGATGCGGCGGAACAGGTGAGACGCCTGAACGACCTCGAGGACCTGATGGGGACCCTCGGTTTCCCGGGAGCGGTGGTGAGCGTTTCCGATCCCGCCTTCCAGCACGCCATATGGGAAGTACGCAAGTCCGGGCTGAACATCATGATGTCCATGAAGGGCGACGGCAAACCGGTGTCCTTCATCGAGGACTGCGCCGTCCCCCTGGAACACTTGGCCGAATACACGACGCGCCTGACCGAGGTGTTCGAGAAGCACGGCACCCGGGGCACCTGGTACGCCCATGCATCGGTCGGCTGCCTGCATGTACGCCCGATCCTCAACATGAAGGACAGCGGCGACGTCGTTAAGATGCGGGAAATCGCCGAAGAAGCCTTCGCCATGGTCCGGGAGTACAAGGGCTCCCATTCCGGCGAGCACGGCGACGGCATCGTCCGCTCGGAATTCCACGAGGTCATGTTCGGGTCACGCATCGTCCGTGCCCTCGAGGAGGTCAAGGACACCTTCGACCCCGATGGCCGGTTTAATCCCGGGCGCATCGTCCGTGCCCCGCTGATGGATGACCGCCGCCTGTTCCGCTACAAGCCGGACTATACACCCGAGCCCATCGACACGACCCTCGACTGGTCGGAATGGGGAGGTTTCAGCCGCGCCGTCGAGATGTGCAACAACAACGGCGCATGCCGCAAGTCCGACACCAACGTCATGTGCCCGTCCTACCGGGCGACCCGTGACGAAGCACACCTGACCCGTGGCCGCGCCAATTCCCTGCGCCTTGCCATCACCGGCCAACTGGGGCCCGATGCCTTTGAGTCCGACGCCATGGCCGACACCATGGCCCTCTGCGTCAGTTGCAAGGGATGCAAACGGGAATGTCCGACCGGCGTCGACATGGCGCGCATGAAGACCGAGTTCCTCTACCACTACCGCAAGCGCCACGGCCTCAGCCTCAAGGATCGCCTGACCGCCTATCTGCCCCGCTATGCGCCGTGGGCGTCGAAAATGGCGTTCGCACTCAACCTACGCGACCAGGTCCCAGGGATGGCGGCACTCAGCGAGCGGCTGATGGGGTTGAGCGCCCGCCGCTCCCTGCCCAGGTGGCGCCGCGATATCTTCCGTCCCGAACCATCGGAAGAAGGGATCGGAAACGGCCGCGAGGTCGTCCTCCTC
>JAJFIG010000421.1 GCA_021775195.1 Rhodospirillales bacterium
CTGACCATCGCCGATTTCGATCGCGAGAAGGGTACCGTTACCCTGGTCATCCAGGCGGTCGGCAAGACCACCATGGAAATGCAGCAGACATGCCAGGTGGGGACCGACCTGTTCAGCGTCGTCGGACCCATGGGACTTCCCAGCCATGTCGGCGAGGCCACGAAGGTGGTGTGCGTGGGTGGCGGCCTCGGTGTCGCTCCGGTGTTTCCCCAGGCGCGCGCCTTCAAGGAACGGGGCGCCTACGTGATCGGTGTCATCGGTTTCAGGAACAAGGATCTTGTCTTCTGGGAAGACAAGTTCAAGTCGGTCTGCGACGAGTTCATCATCTGCTCCGATGACGGCTCCGTGGGGATCAAGGGCTTGGTCACCGACGGAATCAAGATGGCGATGGAAAAGCACGACGATATCGACGAGGTCGTCGCCATCGGGCCGCCGGTGATGATGAAGGCTTGCGTCGAGACCACCCGTCCCCACAACATCAAGACCATGGTCAGCCTGAACCCGATCATGGTCGACGGTACCGGCATGTGTGGTGGCTGCCGGGTCAAGGTCGGCGACAAGATGATGTTCGCCTGCGTCGACGGGCCCGACTTCGATGGCCACGCGGTCGATTTCGACGACCTGCGCAACCGTCTCAGCCGCTTTGCCGAGGACGAAAAGCTGGCCATGGAGAAATGGTCCGAATCATGCCGCCTGGCGGGCGAGAACACGACCTAGGCACTTCATTCGAATCGTTCAGTATAGAAAGGGGGGAGCCCCGGCTCGACACGACGATGGCAAAGAAGAAGACCATACGGACCATTCCCCAAGACCGTACACCGATGCCCGAACAGGACCCGCGGGCGCGGGCACGCAACTTCGAGGAGGTTGCGCTCGGATACGCCCTCGAAAACGCCCTGGTCGAATGCGAGCGATGCATGCTGTGCCCGGAACCGGTGTGTATCGACGGCTGCCCGGTGGGCATCGACATTCCCGGATTCATCGAGAAGATATCCCAAAAGGATTATCGCGGCGCCTATGACATTCTCAGCGATTCCAACCTGCTGCCGGCCATTTGCGGGCGGGTCTGCCCGCAGGAGGACCAGTGCGAGGGGATCTGCACCGTTGGCGAAACCCTGGAACCGGTGGCCATCGGCCGGCTCGAGCGCTGGATCGGCGATATGGCGATCGAGAACGGCTGGGTCAACATCCCTTACATCGAGCCCAACGGCTTCAGGGTCGGCATCATCGGGTCGGGTCCCGCCGGCATGGCCTGCGCCGCGGATATGGCCAAGGCGGGGTGCGACGTAACCATATTCGAGGCCCTGCATAAGCCGGGTGGCGTGTTGCGGTACGGTATCCCCGAATTCCGCCTGCCCAACGACGTCATCGACGCCGAACTCGACAACCTGACCAAGCTGGGAGTCAAGGTCGTGTGTAATACCCTGGTCGGGCGCCTGTTCACGATCGAGCAGATGCGTACCGAAATGGGGTTCGACGCGGTCTTCATCGGCACTGGCGCGGGGTCGCCCAACTTCATGGGCATTGCCGGCGAGACCCTCAACGGGGTGCTCTCGGCCAACGAGCTGCTGACACGGTGCAATCTGATGGGCGCCGGTGATTTCCCGAGCAACGACACGCCGCTGCATCTCGGCAACAAGATCGCCGTCATCGGCGCCGGCAACACGGCGATGGACGCCATGCGGGTGTCACTCAGGATGGGGGCGGAGAAGGTCTACTGCGTCTATCGCCGCACCCGGGCGGAAAGCCCGGCACGGGCGGAGGAAATCCACCATGCCGAGGAGGAAGGTATCGATTTCCAGTGGCTGACGGCACCGGTCGAGATCATCGGCGACGACGCGGGCAACGTCCGCGCCATGCGCTGCATCCGCATGGAACTGGGCGAACCCGACGATTCGGGCCGGCGGCGCCCGGTACCCATCGAGGACAGCGAGTACGAGTTCGAAGCCGACATGGTCGTCTATGCCATCGGCACCAATGCCAATCCGATCATCGGCCAGACTTCCAAGCTCAAGCTCAACAAATGGGGCTACATGGATGTGGGCGACGATCTATCGACCTCCATGTCGGGCGTATTCGCCGGCGGCGACATCGTCACCGGCGCGGCGACCGTCATCCTGGCCATGGGCGCGGGACGCAAGGCGGCAAGCGCCATGAAGGCCTATCTGGGAATTCGCGATACTGGGTCGGTGTACCAGCCCGACCGGCCGGGAAGCGAAGGCAAGATGTTCGGAATTAACGTGGAAGAGCGGAACTTTGCCCGCCTCCATGTCGCATAGGTCATCAAGGGAGGGCCATTAGATGGAGTCTCAGCTCTTGGATGAATCACGCCAGCGGAAGCAGGCGCGGCGGGTTCCGAACAAGAAGCGAAAGGGCACTTCGAAGCCCGCCAAGAAAGGGAAGGGCCGATCCCCGTCGGCCAAGAAATCCGTCGTCACCCTGAGCGAGCACGTCGTCGAGATCATCAGTGATTCCGGCGAAGGCGCGCAGCGGTGCGGGCAATCGTTCGGCTCGATCGCGGCGCGGATGGGGAACGGCATCTGGACCGTCGAGATCATCCCGGCCGAGATCCGGCCGCCGGCGCGAAGTGTCGCCGGGGCCAGCGGAAACCGCATCCGGGTCGCCTCCGGGCCGGTCGACAACGGCGGTGACGAAGCCGACCTCGTGGTCGCCTTCAATGAACAGGTGCTGCTCGGCCGGGTCCGGGCCAAGGAACTCAAGCCCGGCTGCACCATCCTGATGGAAAACATGTGGCGCACGGACCCGGACGCCGGCGTCGCCAAGTCCTACGCCAAAGCCTACGAGGAGCTCACGTCCGCCGGGTACGACGTCCACGAAATCCCCATGGAGGTGGAGTGCCTGAAGTACGTGCCCGACGCCCGGCGGGGCAAGAACATGTTCGCACTGGGCATGCTGTGCAGCATCTACAGCCTGGATCTGCAGATGGCCCGCGACCAGATCGCCTTCGTTTTCGCCAAGAAGGGCGCCAAGGTCATCGAGCCGAACCAGGAACTCCTCGACGCCGGCCACGCATGGGCCGAAGCCAACCTTTCTTTCAAGTACGAGATCCCGGCGGAGAAGGCGGAGGTGCCGCAGATCGTCGTCAACGGCAACATCGCCCTGGCTCTCGGTGTTCTGGCGTCGGGAATGGAAGTGTGCGCGATGTACCCGATCACGCCCGCCACGTCGGCGTCCCATTATCTGAGCAGCATTTTCGAAAAGGTGGGGTGCGTGGTCCATCAGGCCGAGGACGAGATCGCCGCCTGCACCTTCGCCATCGGTTCCTCCTATGCCGGCAAGTGCTCGGTGACGATCACCTCGGGCCCCGGGCTGTCGCTGAAGCAGGAAGCGATCGGTTTCGCCGTGATGGCGGAAATCCCCATGGTCGTGGTCGACGTCCAGCGCGGCGGCCCAAGCACGGGCCAGCCGACGAAGGTGGAGCAGGGCGATTTACTGCCGGCGTGCTTCGGTGGTCACGGGGACGCCCCCAAGGTGGTCATGGCGCCTTCAAGCATCCAGGACTGCTTTTACTCCATGATCACGGCGAGAAAGATCGCCGAGACCTTCCATATGGTCGTCGTCGTGCTGACCGACGCCAGCCTTGCAACCTCCCAACAGCCGTTCCCGCGCCCGCAGTTCAACGAGAATTGGGTGGCGCCGCCGGTGGACCAGAGCGCGGTGTCCGAAAACGCCATGCCCTACGACTGGGATGCCCGCATCGGCGTCGCGCCACGGTTCACCCCGGGACAGCCGCAAGGGATGCACTGCCTCACCGGACTGGCTCACGATCCGTCCAGCCACGTCGCCTACGACCCCGAGATCAACGAGGAAGGCATACGCCACCGCAGCCAGAAGCTGGCCGCGTTTCAGAAAACCCTGAAAACTCCCAAGGTGTTCGGGGATGAGGAAGGCGATCTGCTGGTTATCGGATGGGGCAGCACCAGGGGGGCGATCGAGGAGGCCGTGACTCGGGTGCGGGCGGAAGGGGGCAAGGTTGGGTCCCTGCATCTCAGTTTCCTCCAACCCATGGCCCCGGGCATCAAGGAAATCCTGTCGCGGTTCACGCAGGTGATGACGGTGGAAAACACCTGGTGCGACAGCCTGGAAGAAGAACTGGTCGACGAGAGCAACCGGCGTTACGCCGGCCTTGCTTTGCTGTTGCGCGCCCGCTACCTCGTCGATATCGACTGCTGGGGCGAGGTGAAGGGGCAGCCGATCAAGCCCGGATCCATCGCCCGCGTCATTCGTGAAAAACTGAAATAGGAACAGGTAATGACCATGTCGGCACCTGCGACGAACTGCCTGATGAAGCTGATGGACAATCAGCAGACGCTCGAGGACTACAAGAGCGACATTTCTCCGCGCTGGTGCACCGGCTGCGGCAACAATGCCATCCTCGCGGCGATGCAAAAGCTTTGCCGCACCGAGCAGCTTCCCCAGGAAAAGACCGTATTCGTGTCGGGGATCGGATGCTCGAGCCGCTTTCCCCATTACATGAACACCTATGGCTTCCACGGCATCCACGGGCGGGCGCTGCCGATCGCCGAAGGGGTCAAGATGCGGCGGCCGGACCTCAATGTCTTCGTGACGACCGGTGACGGTGATTGCTGCAGCATCGGGGCGGCGCACTGGATCCACGCCATTCGCTACAACATGGATATGACGGTCATCCTGCATGACAACCTGGTCTACGGCCTGACCAAAATGCAGGCGTCTCCGACGTCGCCCAGGGGACTGAAGACCAATACCAGCCCCACGGGCGCCTATCTCGAACCCCTCAACCCCCTGACGGCGACGTTGGGGGTCTCGAACGTTTCCTTCGTGGCGCAGGGAGTCGATTGGGTTCCGGAGCTTCTCTACGACCTCATTTCAGAGGCCTTCCACCACAAGGGCTTTTCCTTCGTGCGCGTCCTTCAACGGTGTCCGGAATTCATGCCGGATACGTTCGATCCGTGGCTCCAGGACGCGGAAAAAACCCTGCTGCTGACCCACAAGGAAGGGATCCAGATCAGCCCGAGCCTGTCCAAGGTCTACAAGAACCAGGAGCTGCACGATCCCTCCGACCTGAACCGGGCGCGGGAGATCGCGTCGGTGCTGGACCCGATCCCTGTCGGTGTTCTCTATCGGAACGGCTCGGTACCCTGTTACGACGATATTCGGCGTTCGGAAACCCCCTACACCCCCGAGGTGGTCGGGACGGCCCTGAACGAGGAGTTCGACAAGTTCACCATCTGGCCGGCGCAGTGAACAGGCCCTGAGGGCCTGTGACCAAGTCTGGTCGGGCGCGGAAATCCTGGAGGCGGTGCTTCCAAGTTTGTTTATGAATGCGGAAACGGTGAGGCTATGAACGTGGACCTTCTGGAACTTGCCACCTTTCGTGTGACCGGAAAAAAATCGGGCGACGATCTGGACGATGTCGGGGACCTGAACCTTCGTCCCATTCTTTTCAGCCATCACGGGGACCTGACGACGCTGCGCTACGACTACCCGTTGGTCTTGGTGAAGGGCGGGGACGATGCCGGTATCCGGTCTCTCTCGGACGTCGTCGACGGCGTCCTGCGGGACGTCGCCCCCGAGGGTATCAAGGGCGAGCGTCTGCGCCAGCAACTGATCGGTCTCGAGACCGAGATACGGACGCTCGTAGCGCGCGGGACCCAGGGGGCCCTGTCCAAGCTCATCGACCTGGCCGGGAACAATCTCCTTTCCCGGGCCGACGAGCCGAAACGGGAACAATTGACCGAAAGCCTGGACGCCGTCCGCGCGGCGCTGAAATACGATGGAACGCTCATCGATTGCAGTGAGAACGCGCCGGACGCGTTGTTGACCCATGCCTGGACCGCGGTTCAAAGGGGAAAAAACCGGCTGTTCGCGAAACGGGTCGACGAGATAATCCTGAAACTTTCCGACATCCTGAAGGCCGACTATATGAAGTCGGAAGCGGCGCGGACTCCGGATACCCTCAAGGGATCGGTCGGCACATCCTACGAGGATGTTTTCGACTTCGAAGCGATGTCCCAGATCCTGGGGCGGGCCCCGACAATCGATCCGTTGCCCGATAGCCGTAAGCAACGGATTGAATCGGCCCTTGCCGTTCTGGAGTGCCAGAAATTTTTCGCGCCGACCGATGGTGGAGCAGGGAAGAAGCAGGGCGAGGGACCGTTCCAATTCATCTTCAATTCGTGCACGGATGCCGTGGACGCTTTCGAGGTGCGGATGCCGGAGATGGTCGCCCTGATCAAGGCTATTTCCATCGCCGAACTGGAAATCGACAACCGCTACAAGGAGTCGAAGCACGAACTGTTCTTCAGCCGGTTCGATGAAAGCTCGCTACGGCCGGCTGACCTGGAACTGTTCCCTTCCTATCTGGTCTGCATTCGCGATCATGACTGCTCCAGCGCCGAGAAGACGAAACTGATCGAAGTCCTTTCCTCCGATTTGCCGGTGAAAATCCTGGTCCAGAGCGACGATCTCCTGGACGACCTGTCGACCCGCCATGCGTCGGCGGGGATCAGGGGCTGCCAGCTTGCCAGCGTCGCGCTTGGGCTCAATACTGCCTATGTCCTGCAATCGAGCAGTTCCTGTCTTTATCAGTTGCGGGACCGGATCGGGGAGGGCTTGGCCTATCCCGGACCGGCGCTGTTCAGCGTGTTCTCCGGGGCGACCGAAGACAATTCGGTTTTCCCGCCTTATCTGATGGCGGCATCGGCGATGGAGTCGCGGGCCTTTCCGGCCTTTACCTATGATCCTGCGGCCGGTTCGGATTGGGCTTCGCGGTTCGGTATCGGCGATAATCCGCGGGCGGATATCGACTGGCCGGTCTATGGCACCTGGTACGAGGACGAAGACCTGCAGAAGATTTCACTGGATGTCGCCTTTACGTTCGTCGAATTCGTGGCCTGCGACCCGCGGTACGCCGTGCACTTCGCGCGGGTTCCCAGGTCCGACTGGGATGACGACATGATGCCGGTAACGGAATACCTGGAACGTGAGACCGACGCGGTGCCGGATCGGGTTCCCTATATCCTGATGGCGGACGAAAGCAACGTCATCCACCGGATCGTCGTCGATGACCAGGTGGTCCATGCTGCGCGCAGGTGCCGGGAAATGTGGCACAGCCTGCAGGAACTGGGTGGAATCAACAGTTCCCACGCGCGGAAGCTACTGGACAAGGAGCGGGAACGCTGGGAGCAGGAAAAGGAGCGCGAGCTCGCCGAACTCAGGAGCCAGTTGGAGCAGGGCGCTAGCCAGGCGGCACCGGCCGTAAAGCCGGCTGAAACGGCTGAGCCGGCACCAGCCGAGGCGGCAACGGTCGAAGAGGCCGCGGTCGAGGAACCGCCCAGCGACGAGGCCTATATCGAGACCCCCCGCTGTACCACCTGCGATGAATGCACGCAGATCAACGGCAAGATGTTCGCCTACGACGACAACAAACAGGCCTACATCGCCGACATCGACGCGGGATCCTACCGCCAGCTCGTCGAGGCGGCGGAAAGCTGCCAGGTTTCCATCATTCACCCTGGCAAGCCGCGGAATCCCGACGAGCCCAACCTCGAAGACCTCGTCCAGCGGGCGGAGCCGTTTTTGTAGGCCGACGCTAGGCGGGCCGGCACCAGTCCCCCTACGCTCCAAGGGGAGCTTCGGGCGACACTCCTACGCCTAAGCGCCTTCGCGCGCCAGACCACAAGGGTGGC
>JAJFIG010000422.1 GCA_021775195.1 Rhodospirillales bacterium
ACCCCGGTCACCCGGTAACTGGCGATCCGCGACCGAAGTTCCTCCAGGTCCCGTATGACGATCCCCAGGAGCTGGGGGTCATGGCGCAGGACGTAGTTCTTGAAGTTGTGGATGAAGCCCGCGAATCCGAAGGAATCACGGATCTGGCCCAGGACCTGGACCTTGCTCGCGATGTTGTTGTCGTACTCGACCCACAGGTCGTCGACCCGGTCGAACTGGTCGATGACCCTGAGGCCGATCATGACCCCGGTGACGATGCTGGCGATGACCATCAGCGAAATGGTCGCGGCGAGCAGATTGAGCCAGAACACCCGGGCCACAATCCGTTTGTCCTGGTTCCCCGCGGTGCCGGTTTCCTCTCGCATTCTCCGACCCCTCACGACTATGCCGGCACTCAACAGATTGACCCTATCGTACTTATGGATATAGGGGGTGCGCAACCCGGTTACAGCGCCGGGACGATTGCCGCCGGGCGGGGAATTCGCTATCAGTAGCCGCCATGACCGCCATCCAGAACCCGTCGCTGTCCAAGGACAGGATCAGGATCCTGCTCCTCGAGGGCATAGCCGAGACCGCCGCCGCCAGCCTCGAGGCGGCGGGATACGCCAACGTCGAGCGCCTGACCACGGCCCTCGATGCGGAGGCGCTGAGGGAAGCCCTCCGGGGCGTCCGCATGCTCGGCATCCGTTCGCGCACCCAGGTCACGGCCGAGGCCGTCGCCGCCACCGACAGCCTGATCGCCGTCGGCTGCTTTTCCGTCGGCACCAACCAGGTCGACCTCGCGGCGGCGCGCGGCAAGGGCATCCCGGTCTTCAACGCCCCCTTTTCCAACACCCGCAGCGTCGCCGAGCTGACCATCGCCGAGATCGTCATGCTCTTCCGGCGCATCTTCCCCCGCTCCATGGGCGCCCACCAGGGCCGCTGGGAGAAGTCCGCCGCCGGCAGCCGGGAAATCCGCGGCAAGACCCTGGGCATCGTCGGCTACGGCAATATCGGCAGCCAGCTCGCGGTCCTCGCCGAGGCCGTAGGCCTCAAGGTGATCTACTACGACCACACCGAGAAGCTCCGCCACGGCAACGTCGAGCCCACCGACACCCTGGACGACCTCCTGGCCCGGAGCGACATCGTCACCCTCCACGTCCCCGAGACCCCGGCGACCGGCAACATGATCGGGGCTCGGGAGATCGGTCTGATGAAAAAGGGTGCCTTTCTTATCAACAACGCCCGCGGCACGGTGGTCGATCTGGAAGCCGCCGCCGAGGGGCTGCGCTCGGGCCGACTTGGCGGCGCCGCGGCCGACGTCTTCCCCAAGGAGCCGTCCTCCAACCGGGACGCCTTCGTCTCCCCCCTCCAGGGTCTCGACAACGTCATCCTGACCCCCCACGTCGGCGGTTCCACCGAGGAGGCCCAGGAACGCATCGGCGCGGAGGTGGCGCGCAAGCTGATCGAGTATTCCGACGTCGGCTCGACCCTGGGCGCCGTCAACTTTCCCCAGGTCCAGTTGTCACGGCGCCACAAGGGCAACCGCTTCATCCAGGTCCAGCGCAACCTCCCCGGCGAACTGGGCCGCCTCAACGAGGTCTTCGCCCGCCGCGGCGTCAACATCGCCGCCCAGTACTACGAGACCGGCGGCGAGGTCGGCTACGCGGTCCTGGATGCCGACGGTGCCGTGCCCGACGCCGACGACCTCATCGCCGAAATCCGCGACCTCTCCGGCACCATCCGTGCCCGGGTCCTCAACTGGCCCGGCTAAGAAGGCTTTTTACATCCGGTATCCGTAACGGCCACGGAACCCTTTGGGGTCCCGGGCCCCGTGGCGATGGCCGAGATGAGCGCCCTGGTCGTGGTTTTCGAGGGCGCCGTAGCGATGGCCGCCCGTGTCTCCCGCCGTTTCGGTTCCGATGGTGCCGCACGCCGCCAACAGCAGCGCCGTGACGCCAAGAACGGCGGCCATCATCGCCGGCCGGCTTTCCGATGATCCTCTCTGCATGGGTCTGTTCCCTTGTTTGATTGTATTTCCGCCGATTTTACCCGTGCCGGGGAGGGCAGGGGGTCAATTCCCCTCAATTCCCCGTGACCGCGCCGGCGGCGCCAATTCCCGTATTCCGGCCCCCACTTAGGGGTTTGTTAAGCGGATAGGGGAATGATGCCAGAATGCGGATTTTCTCTACGCTGGCAGTATGTTGCGCCGCCCTGACCCTGCCGGCGGCGGCCCAGGAGCAGGTCACCATCACCGCCGACAATTGCCGGCTGCTGGCCCGGCACGTCCCCGGCGCCGACGTCGTCCACCGCCAGGGCGTCGATGTGCGCGGCAAAAAGGTGGTGCCCGCCGACATCGGTGGCGCCCCAACCATCAAGCTGCCCGAGGTCATCGCCTTCGACGTCAAGGCCGACCTGCGCAATTTCCTTGGCGGTCCCCGGGCCGACGCCGACGCCACCGGCGCCGCGGTCCTCGCCGCCGACGATGCCGCCGCCGCCGTGACCTCGGCCGAGACCGCCGTCACCGAGGCCGAGACCGCCGCCGCCGCCGACCCCGCCAACACCGCCCTTGCCGCCGCCGCCCAGAGCGCCACCGCCGCGCTGGCCTCGGCCAAGGCCGCGGTCAAACCGTCGCAGATCGCCAGCTTCGCCACCCAGGCGGCATCGGCGGCGACCCAGGCATCGGCGGCCGACCCCGGCAACGCGCCCCTGGCCACCGCCGCCACCGCCGCCACCACCGCCGCGGCAGACGCCACGGCGTCGAGCGGCGCCTCCCAGTCGGCTTCCGTCGACGCCGCCCGCATCGGCGAAACCATCGGCGAACCGGTGCTCGGGCGGATCACCATCAAGGGCCACCGGGTCTATTTCAACGACCAGCTTTTGAGCGACCGGGACCAGGAACTGGTAGCCGAGGCCTGCCGCAAAAAAATCGAGGGCCGGCATTAGCATACCCGGCATGGACATTGCCCCGGGGTTTACCTAAATTCGCCAGGGCCAATCCCGGCCAACGCCCCGAACAGCCAGAAAATTCATGCGCCTCTCCGAATATTTCCTTCCCACCATCAAGGAAACACCGACCGAGGCGCAGATCGTCTCGCACCGCCTCATGCTCCGCGCCGGCATGGTGCGCCAGTCGAGCGCCGGCATCTATTCGTGGCTGCCCATGGGTTTCCGGGTCCTCAAGAAGATCGAGCAGATCGTCCGCGAGGAACAGGACGCCATCGGCTGCCAGGAAATGCTGATGCCCACCATCCAGCCCGCCGACCTCTGGCGCGAGAGCGACCGCTACGACGCCTACGGCCCGGAGATGCTGCGAATCACCGACCGCCACGACCGCGACATGCTCTACGGCCCCACCAACGAGGAACAGATCACCGACATCTTCAGGGGCGCCGTGCGCAGTTACCGGGACCTGCCGAGGCTGCTCTATCACATCCAGTGGAAGTTCCGCGACGAGGTCCGGCCCCGTTTCGGGGTCATGCGCGGCCGCGAATTCCTGATGAAGGACGCCTATTCCTTCGACCTCGACTTCGCCGGCGCCAAACACTCTTACAACAAGATGTTCATCGCCTACCTGCGCACCTTCCAGCGCCTGGGGCTGAGCGCCATCCCGATGGCGGCGGAAAGCGGCCCCATCGGCGGCGACATGAGCCACGAGTTCCTGATCCTGGCCGACACCGGTGAAAGCGAGATTGCCTGCCACAAGGATCTGGTCGCCATGGACTGGGAATCCATGTCCCTCGAATCCGACAGCGACATGGATACCCTGGTCAGTTCCCTGACCGATTACTACGCCGCCACTGACGAACAGCGCGACCCGCAGGCCGAAGGAAAACTGGGCGACGACCTGATCGTCGCCCGGGGCATCGAGGTCGGCCATATCTTCTATTTCGGCACCAAGTACTCGGAGGCCATGAACGCCATCGTCACCGGCCCCGACGGACAGGACGTGGCGGTCGAGATGGGATCCTACGGCATCGGCGTATCGCGCCTTGTCGGCGCTATCATCGAGGCCTCCCATGACGACAACGGCATCATCTGGCCGCCCAGCGTCGCCCCCTTCACCGTCGGCCTGATCAACCTCAAGGCCGGCGACGACGCCTGCGACAAAGCCTGCGAAGGCATATACGAAAGCCTCCAAACCGCCGGCGTCGAGGTCCTCTACGACGACCGCACCGGCCGCGCCGGGGTCAAGTTCGCCGAGATGGACCTGATCGGGCTGCCCTGGCAGCTCGTCGTCGGCCCACGGGGGCTCAAGGAGGGCAAGGTCGAACTCAAGGAACGCAGGTCCGGGGAACGCCAGGAACTGAGCCTCGAGGCAGCGCTCAACGGGCTGACCGGGTAATCGCACATCGAACTGGTCCGCTCGGGCCTGAACCGCCCGTAGATTTGTAACCGAGGGAGCCCGCGACCATGTTTTCCGCCTTCGAATGGATGATGGCCATGCGCTACCTGCGGGCGCGACGCCAGGAAGGCTTCATCTCGGTCATCGCCTGGTTCTCGCTCCTCGGCATTGCGCTCGGCGTCGCCACCCTGATCATCGTCATGTCGGTGATGAACGGTTTTCGCCAGGAACTCCTGACCCGGATCCTCGGCATCAACGGCCACCTGAGCCTCTACGGCGTCAGCGCCCAGCTCACCGACTTCGACGCCGTCGCCGACAAGACCCGCGCCGTCCCCGGCGTCATCGGCGTCACACCCCTGATCGAGGGCCAGGTCATGGCCACCGCCCGGGGCGTCGCCCAGGGGGCCATGGTGCGGGGCCTGAGGACCGCCGACCTGACCCGGCGGACCATCGTCGCCGACAACATCAAGGACGGGTCCCTGGACAAGTTCAACGGCAACAGCGTCGTCATCGGCGCCCGCCTGGCGAGCCGCCTGGGCCTGACCGTCGGCGACCGGGTAACGCTGATTTCGCCCAAGGGCAACGTCACCGCCTTCGGCACCGTGCCCCGGGTGCGCGCCTACCGCATCGCCGCGACCTTTCAGATCGGCATGTACGAGTACGAGTCCAGCTTCATCTTCCTGCCCCTGAAGGCGGCGCAGGTCTATTTCCGCCTCGCCGACGCGGTCACCAACCTGGAGGTCTTCGTCGAGGACCCCGACCGGGCTCGCGACCTGGGTCAGGCGGTCCTCGCGGCCCTCGGCGGCAAGGGACGTATCCACGATTGGCAGCAGGCCAACGCCAGCTTCTTCAATGCGATCCAGGTCGAACGTAACGTCATGTTCCTGATCCTCACCCTGATCATCGTCGTCGCCGCCTTCAACATCATTTCGAGCATGATCATGCTGGTGAAGGACAAGGGAAAGGACATCGCCATCCTGCGCACCATGGGCGCGACCCGGGCCACGATCCTGCGCATCTTCTTTCTCGCCGGCGCCAGCATCGGCGTCATCGGCACTCTCGCCGGCTTCGGCCTGGGTCTGGCCTTCGCCGAGAACATCGAGACCATCCGCCAGTGGATCCAGGGCCTGACCGGGACCGAGCTGTTCGCCGCCGAGATCTACTTCCTGTCCCAGCTTCCCGCCGTCGTCGACCCGTCGGAGGTCGTCGCCGTGGTCCTCATGGGGCTGGGGCTGTCGTTCCTGGCCACCCTCTATCCCGCCTGGCGGGCGGCGCGCACCGATCCGGCGGAGGCGCTGCGTTATGAGTGAGGCCGTCCTCAACCTTCGCGGTGTCGTCCGCACCTTCACGCAGGGCCGTGCCAACCTGGAAGTCCTGCGCGGCGTCGACCTGGAGGTCCGGGAGGGGGAAATCGTCGCCCTGATGGGGCCGTCGGGGGCCGGCAAGTCGACCCTGCTGCACATCGCCGGGCTGCTCGAGGCCCCGGATCAGGGCGACATCGCCATGTGCGGGGAGGCCTGCGCCGACATGGACGACAATGCCCGTACCGGGCTGCGCCGCCACGTCATCGGCTTCGTCTACCAGCACCATCACCTGCTGCCCGAGTTCTCGGCCCTGGAGAACATCCTCGTGCCCCAGATCATCGCCGGACGGTCGCGGCGCGACGCCCGCGCCCGGGCCACGGAACTCCTCGAATGGCTGGGCTTGGGCGAACGGGCGACCCACCGCCCGGCGCGCCTCTCGGGCGGCGAGCAGCAGCGGGTCGCCATCGGCCGGGCGCTCGCCAACGCGCCCAAGCTGCTCCTCGCCGACGAGCCCACCGGCAACCTCGACCCCCACACCGCCGGCGACGTCTTCGCCCTGATGCTGAAGCTGGCGCGCAGCGCCAACCTCGCGGCGCTGGTCGCCACCCACAACCCCGACCTGGCGGCGAAGATGGATCGGGTGGTGAGGTTCGAGGAGGGGAGGCTGGTGGAGGGGTGATACCGCTGGTCCCACCCAAAACCTACAAGCCCATAACATGAACGACTGTTGGGGTTACGGTGACGGGTTACGGTGACAGTTTACTAAATACACTAAATGCATCACTTAGGCTTCATCGTGCCATGACCCGATGACTCAAAAAACCATCCTGGCCGCTTGTGACGATGAAGGCGTCCACGTCTATCAGGCCTACCGCTCCGAAATTGGCGATGCGGCGCTACGGGATGGAACATTTACGGAAGGTTTTTCGCTCACCCGGATGACCTGGATAAAACCGTCATTCGGTTGGATGCAGTACCGTTCCGGTTACGGCTACAAGCCCGGGCATGAGGTGATTCTGAAAATCAAACTTTCCCACCAAGGGTTTCTGACAATCCTGGGGGACGCTGTTCCTTCCCATTACGACCGTGATGCCTACGAATCAAAAGATGAATGGGAAGACGCCAAACGAAAGTCGGAATGCGTGGTACAGTAGGACCCCGACCGCACCCTTTCACTCCAAAAACTCGAGAGGCGCGCCATTCAGATCGGCATACGGGGAAGTCTTGTCCGCCGTTACGTTTCCGACTGGATTATCGGGATCGAGGAGGTGACGGACCTGGCGCACGACATCAAAAACGCGGTCGATCAACGAAAACCGGAACCCACGGTTCCGGAAGAACGTTCCTATCCGGTGCCCGATGACATCAAAAGGCGTCTCGGGATCAACGGGGGAAAAAATTGAATGTATTTAGTAAACTGTCACCGAAATTGGGGCTGGCGTTACCGGTAGTGCCGCTTCAGCGCCTCCGGTGTGGTCGTTTTATTAAGATGAAAGAGGGTTAAACCGGCATGACGAATACAAGCGCCTCGCACCTCGCGAAGTGGAAAGAGAATCTAAATTCGGCGGAACAAATGATCCCGTTGGTAGGCCAGTTGTACCGTGAAAATAGCGTAACAATCAAAATCTTCGGGCAACGGATTCTGAACTACTCTGCGGTCGATATCATCAAGGTTCATCGCTTCGCCCGCCAAATGGTCGATGAAGAGCTCGATGTCGGCACGAGTCTGAAGCTGGCGCAGATCATGACCGGCATGAGCCTGGCGCCGGCCAGAGTCGATCTGGGAAAGCTCTGCCACCGCTACAAGCAGGATGGGGGTGATCCCGAGGCTTTTCTGAACGAGCAGTTGGCGAGGATCAATACGGGCAAGAGCAGTATCCTGAAGGAACCACGAGACGTCGTCCTTTACGGCTTCGGCCGGATCGGTCGTCTGCTGGCTCGGATCCTGATCGAACGGGTCGGCGCCGGCAATAAGTTGCGGTTGCGGGCCATTGTTGTGCGTGGCGGCAAGCAGGGCGACCTGAGAAAACGCGCCAGCCTGCTGCGCCGCGATTCCATCCACGGCGCCTTCAAGGGCGTCATCAATGTGATTGAAGAAGAAAACGCGATTATCGCCAACGGAATCCATATCAAGGTCATCTACGCCAATTCTCCGTCGGATGTGGATTACACCGATTATGGTATCAATGATGCCTTGGTGTTGGACAACACCGGTTTGTGGCGTGATGAGGAGGGTCTGGCACAACACCTCCGGTGCCCCGGTGCTTCCAAGGTGATCCTTACCGCCCCGGGCAAGGGCAGCGTCAAGAATATCGTCTATGGCGTGAACCATGGCGATATCGAAACTTCTGATACCATCCTCAGTGCCGCCTCCTGCACCACCAATGCGATTACCCCGGTGCTAAAGGCCATCAATGACAGGTTCGGCATCGTCAACGGCCACGTGGAGTCGATTCACTCCTATACCAACGACCAGAATCTGATCGACAACTATCATAAAGGGGATCGCCGAGGCCGTAGCGCCGCCCTGAATATGGTGCTTACCACCACCGGCGCAGCCGAGGCCGTAGCCAAGTGCCTGCCCGAACTGAAGGGCAAGCTCACCGGTAACGCCCTCCGCGTCCCGACACCCAACGTCTCCTTGGCGATCATGAATCTCAATCTGGGACGGGAGACGAGCAAGGAGGAGGTGAATGACTATCTGCGTAATACCTCCCTCAACTCCCCGATGCAGGAGCAGATCG
>JAJFIG010000423.1 GCA_021775195.1 Rhodospirillales bacterium
AGGGGCGGGGCGGTGGCAACCGTGTCCGGCTCGCCGTAATCCAAGAGACGGGTCGAGCCCTGCTCCCAGACCACGGTCGGCTGGGAGGTTGGTGTCCGGCGGGGATGGTGGCGATAGGCGCGCACGCCCCGGGCAAAGGCATCGAGACGGCGGCGGGCCTCGGCGTCGACGGCGTCGGCGAACTCCTCAGGATCGACGTTTTCGAGGTCGTCCCTTAGGGCCCGGGCGTCCTCCGCCGTCGCCGCCCTCCAGGGAAGCGACCCGTTGTTCAAGTGCGGCAAGGCGGCGCGCGAGGTCATCCATACCAGGGTCTGCAGCGCGATGTGCAGAGGCAGCGGCCTCGGACCCGCCACCGTTGCCTGCCCGGCTTTCGTCTCGGGTGTCGTCGTGTTCAGGGCCGGCCCCTCCACCCTTTGCCTGGCGTCCGGTTCCGGCCTCCCGGGCCATGGCGGCCAGGGTGGCGGTGCCGGAACTCATCAGTTCAACGGTCCGGGCCATGATTTCGGCGACGTCGCGGTCGGCGGCCATGTCGGCCAGCTGGTCCTGCCAAAGATCCAGGTAACGTTGCGCCAGCGCGTCCAAATCCGTCGGTTTCGCCATGCCCGTCCAAACTCCGAGGCCGCCTACTATAGCCGGGACGGCAATGCGAAGGAACGTTCACCGCAATGCAGCATTTTACGGCCCCGGATTTTGTGCTACCAATGAAGAAGATATCCCCAACCAAGAGATATTGGCCATGGCAAAAAAAACGGGGAACGATAGTCCCGGCTCGGAAAAGACGCCTATCACGATCAAGAAATACGCTAACCGGCGGCTCTACAACACGGCGACCAGCAGCTACGTCACCCTCGATCATCTGTCGCAGATGGTAAAGGACGGCGCGGATTTCGTCGTCTACGACGCCAAAACCGGCGACGAGATCACACGGTCGGTCCTGACCCACATCATCGTCGAGGAGGAATCGAAGGGGCAGAACCTGTTGCCCATCAGCTTCCTCAGGCACCTGATCAGCTTTTACGGGGACAACCTCCAGGCCCTAGTACCCCGGTACCTGGAACAAACGATGCAAAGCTTCGCCCACAATCAGGAGCAGATGCGCCAGTACATGCACGAAACCATGAACGGCCTAACGCCCTTCGGCCAGTTCGAGGAAATGGGGAAGCAGAACCTGGCCATATTCGACAGTGCCATGAGGATGTTTGCCCCCTTCAGAGGGGCGGAGGAGGGCAACAAAGGCGGCGATGACAGCCCCCCCCGTGCCGACGATCCCGAATCCCAGCTTGAGGAATTGCGGTCGCAGATCAAGCAGATGCAGAGCCAGCTCGACAGCCTGTCGGCGAAAAAACCCCGATCCTGAGTTGGCTCGACGGCGACGGGGTAATGCGCCCCCGTGCCCCGCCCCAGTGGGCAGAGGATGCTGGTTATGGCCGCCGACCGGCGGTGGCGACCTTGAAATACGTCCCAGCCCCTGACAGCCGTGGCTCCATCAATCGAACATTGTGCATTTTCCACGATAGGTATTAATATGTAGGGGTTATGTCGGGCATCGGCGTGGGGACGACGATGTCTGGACTTGGGGGGGCGGCCGAGTGCCGTGTCCTGTGATCGAATGGTATAGACAAGAAACGTTACAAGCCTGACGGCAGGTCACGGACTGGTGTTCTGCGTGGACACATCCGGCAGACGACGGAGGCGACGGACGTGTCTCATTGGAGGATAGGATAGTGCCGCGGAAAACAAACAAGACCGGGCAGACGGAAGAAGACAGCAAGGTCGTCAATCGCGCGACCAACACCGACCGCCATGTGGGCAAGCGGATTCGCGAACGCCGGATCATGCTCGGCCTGAGCCAGCAGCAGATGGCGGATATGATCGGCGTTACCTACCAGCAAACCCATAAATATGAACGCGGAATCAACCGCATTTCGGCCGGGCGCCTGTACGAGATCGCGCAAGTGCTGCGGGTGCCGGTGGGTTATTTCTTCGACGGCCTCGGGGATCGGTTGGAAGAAGATCCGCTGAACATGCGTCAACGCCGGTGTCTGGAACTGGCGCGCAACTTCTCGCGCATATCCAGTGAACGCCACCAGGAGGCCGTCAGTCACTTGGCGCGGGCTTTGTCCAACGATTAGGCGTCCGCACTCCGCCAGCGACCGGCATGGCCGCCGGCGGAGCACGTGCCATATGACCGGATTGCGCGCTCGTTCTCATTTCTCATAGCCGCCGTGGGCCAGTCCCATTGACCGTGGTCAAGTATGAACCCTGTGCGGGCGTCTACGGTTGCCGGCTGGACATCCGGGAGTGCCGCCGTGCAACCGCGACCCGTCACCAATCCACCGCCTGGCCGTGCGTCGGCTTTTCTGTCCTACGGCTTCCGGCCCTTTTTTCTGTTCGCTTCCATCTACGCCCTACTGGCCCTGGCGGCCTGGATGGCGGCGTACCTGGGCGGCGTCGGCCTGCCCGGCGAGACCGACGCCATGTTCTGGCACGGACACGAAATGGTTTTCGGGTTCACCATGGCGGCGGCCTGCGGTTTCCTGCTGACGGCGGTCCCCAATTGGACCGGAAAGGCGCCGGTGGTCGGCGGTCCCCTGGGGCTGCTGGTATTCCTATGGGTGGCCGGACGGGCCGCATTCTGGCTCGCCGACGTGCTGCCCTACTGGGTCGTGGCGGCGACCGATCTGGCTCTGATCCCGGTGTTCACGGTCACCGTGGCACGCCCCATCGTGGCGGCGGGTAACCGGCGAAACTACATATTCCTGGCGATGCTGACGACGCTCTTCGTCGCCAATCTCCTGTTTTACTTGGATGTCCTGGGCCTGTCCCCGGGGGACATCAAGACAGGCCTGTCGCTGGGACTATACGTCTTCGTCGTCCTGGTGGCGCTGATCGGCGGGCGGGTGATTCCCGCCTTCACCACCAATGCCCTGGCCCGCCGGGGCGACGATGCCGAGGTCCGCTCGAGCCCGATGCTGCAGAACCTGTCGTTGGCCGCAATGGCGGCGGCGGTGGCGGCCGACCTGACCCTCGGGGACGGGCCGGTTACCGGCGTCGCGGCGCTTGCCGCGGCGGTGTTCCTGGCACTCAGGATGCGTCATTGGCAGAGCATCAGAGTCCTCGACGATCCGATCCTCTGGGTCCTGCACCTGGGCTACGCCTGGGTGCCGGCCGGTTTCGCGCTCAAGGGACTGGCCGGATTCACCGAGGCCGTCAGCCCGAGCATGGCCCTGCATGCCTTTGCCGCGGGGGCGGCGGGAACCATGATCATGGCGATGATGAGCCGTGCCGCGCTGGGGCACACGGGGCGGTCCTTCACGGCGCCGAGGCCGATCGCCCTGGCCTACCTGCTGGTTGCCATGGGGGCCCTGGTCCGCGTCCTGTCGCCCCTGGCCGGCGGCGGCGAGGCCGCGATGGCGGTGTCGGGTGTCCTGTGGTCGGCGGGTTTCCTGATCTTCGCGGTGGTCTACTGGCCGATTCTGACCCGGCCCGGGATCGGCGACTAGGCGATACCGTTTACGACCGTTCCTCGCCCTGGCAATAGCGGGTCAGGCGGGTGATGTCGCCCAGTTCCACCATGTTGCCTTCGCTGGCGACGCCGTAGGTCCGGAGCTTGGCGAGCCCGCGCGACAGGCTTTCCGGCTTCATGCCCAGGCGGGCGGCGACCAGCACCTTGTCGTAGGGCAGCTGCACCGTCGCCGAACCCTCGGTGGCGTCGCAGAGCGCGAGAAGGAATTCACCCAGGCGCTGGGGCACCGAGCGGGTCTGCAGTTGCTCGATCTGGCGCACCAACTGGCGCATGCGCAGCGACAGGGCGCCCAGCATCTTCAGGGCCATATCGCTGTCCTCGCGGAGCAGGGTCAGAAAGGCGTTCGCCGGGATATCGAGAAGGCGGGCGTTTTCCACCACCTCGGCGCTGGCCGGGTACTTGCGGCCAAGGAAAACGGCGGCCTCGGCGACGGATTCGCCGGAACGCATGATGTGGATGACGATCTGGTCGCCGTCCTTGGTGTCCCGGAACACCTTCACCCAGCCGTCCAGGACCAGGTAAATACGCTCCGCCGGCTCGCCGCGGACGAACAGCAGCTTGCCCCGGGAATAGGCGACGACGCGGGCCTGGTCGAGCAGCCGGTCGCGCACGGAATCGGGCAGTCCGGCAAACAGGGGTGTCTGCCGGATCAGCTTCTGATCCCTGGCATCAAGCAATTTGACGGACACGGTGTCTGGCTGTCAGCCCCCCCTCGGCATATTGGTCGTCGGTAATCATAACCCGTTATGGCGCCAACCGACAGTCCGCGCTTGCCACCCGTCAAATGCCGTTGGCGCCGAGGCGGGCGAGGGCCCAGGCGGCGGCCTCGCGGACCAGGGGCGAAGGATCGTCGAGGCGGGCGCTGGCGCTGGCGGCAAGGGCGGGGTTGGCGCTGTTGCCGATGGCGATGAGGACGTTGCGGACGAAGCGGTCGCGGCCGGTGCGCTTGACCGGGGAACCAGCAAAGATCTGGCGGAAGGCGGCGTCGTCGAGGTCGGCGAGGTCGGCCAGGCGGGGGCCACTGAGTTCGGCCCGGGGCAGGAAGGCGGTCTCGGCCGCCGAGGCCGCGAACTTGTTCCACGGGCAGACGGCGAGGCAGTCGTCGCAGCCGTAGATGTGGTTGCCCATGCGGCCCATGAGGCCGGGATCGATGGCGCCCTTGTGCTCGATGGTCAGGTACGAGATGCAGCGCCCGGGGTCGATCCGGTAGGGTTCGGGCAGGGCGTCGGTCGGACAGGCCTGGCGGCAACGGTCGCAGGAACCGCAATGGTCGACTTCGGGTTCGTCCGGGGGCAGGGCCAGGGTGGTGAAGACCTCGGCCAGGAACAGCCAGGAGCCGAAGGCGCGGGACACCAGGTTGGTGTGCTTGCCCTGCCAGCCGATGCCGGCGCGCCGGGCGAGGGGCTTTTCCATCACCGGGGCGGTATCGACGAAGACCTTGACCTCGCCGCCATGGGTTTCGAGCATCCAGCGGCCGATGACCTTGAGGCGATTCTTGAGGACGTCGTGATAGTCGCGGCCCCGGGCGTAGACGCTGACCGTGCCGCGGTCGCGGCGGGCCATGGGGGCCAGAGGGTCGTCCGCCGGAGCGTAGCTGGTCGCGAGAACGACGATGCTCTCGGCCTCGGGCCAGAGCGCCCGGGGCGCCCGGCGGCGCTCGGCGGTGTTGGCCATCCAGGCCA
>JAJFIG010000424.1 GCA_021775195.1 Rhodospirillales bacterium
CGCCAATCGCGGCATCAAGGCGGCCAACGTTCCCATCGTTCCCGGCGTACCCCTGCCCAAGGAGGTGCTCGACGCCACCAACCCGTTGATCGTCGGCCTGACAAAGGACCCGAAGCGGCTGGTCCAGATCCGCCGCAACCGGCTGCTGATGCTGAACCAGGACGCAGTAACCGATTACGTCGATATCGACTCCGTGTCCCAGGAAGTCAACGGCGCCCGCCGCCTTTACACCCTTCACGAATGGCCGGTGATCGACGTCACCCGGCGCTCCATCGAGGAAACCGCCGCCACCATCCTTCACCTTTACAGCCGCCGCCTGGAATCGGTCACCTGACTGTCCGCCCCCTGGTCCTGGCCTCCGCCAGCAGCGCCCGCGCCAAGATTCTGACCGACGCGGGCATCGATCATGTCCGCGACACCGCCGCCATCGACGAAGCCGCGATCAAGGACCGCCTGAGTACCGAAACGGTCGAGGCCGCCGCCCTGGCCCTGGCCGAGGCGAAGGCCGGAACGGTAGCGGCACGCCATCCCGGGTCCCTGGTGATCGGCGCCGACCAGATCCTCGAATGCGAGGGCACATGGTTCGACAAGCCGGCCGATACGGTTGAGGCCGCCCGGCACCTGAGGCGCCTCGGTGGCCGCACCCACCGCCTGGTCAGCGCCATGGCGGCAGTGCGGGACCAAAACATCGTCTGGCGTCATGTCGATACGGCGAGCCTGACCATGCGCGCCCTCGATGACGCCTACATTGGCCGCTACCTGGAGCGGGCTGGATCCGGAGCCCTGGAATCCGTCGGCGCCTACCGTGTCGAAGGGCCGGGGATCCAGTTGTTCTCGAAAATTGACGGTGATCTCTTCACCATCCTCGGCCTTCCGCTGCTTCCCCTGCTCGAATTCCTGCGCCTGGAGGGCGTGCTCGAGTCCTGAGACCGGGGATGATGGAATAGGGACTGTTCCATGACTGGCCCAGGCGATCCCCGCCCTCTAATATGGATTGGGCTCCGGCACCGGTCCGGCGGCGGAAAAAAAAGGGCGGGCGGTATGATTGTCAGTGGCGAAGCGAAATTGGCCGGGGTCATGGGGTGGCCGGTGGCCCATTCCCTGTCGCCGCGCCTGCATGGCTATTGGCTCGAGCACTACGGTATCGATGGCGCCTATCTTCCCCTCGCCGTGCGCCCTGGCGACGTCGAGGCGGTCCTTCGCCTGCTGCCGCGCATGGGGTTCGCCGGCGTCAACGTCACCGTCCCCCACAAGGAGACGGCCCTCGGCGCGGTCGATACCGTCGAGGCCGAAGCCCGCCGCATCGGCGCCGTAAACACGGTCGTCGTCGGGCCTGACGGCGATCTGACCGGCCGCAACACCGACGGCTTCGGGTTTCTCGAGAACCTGCGTTCGGCCCTGCCCAAGTGGATGCCGGACCGGGGTCCCGCTGTCGTCCTTGGTGCCGGCGGTGCCGCGCGGGCGATCTGCGCCGCCCTCGTCGACGGCGCCGCTCCCGAGGTCCGGCTGGTCAACCGCACCCCGTCCCGGGCCGAGGCCCTGGCCGCGGACGTCGGCGGACCGATCACCGTTGTTCCCTGGGCCGAACGGAACGCCGCCCTCGACGGGGCGGCCCTGCTCGTCAACACCACCACCCTTGGCATGACGGGCAATCCCCCCCTCGATCAGGACCTCACGGACCTGCCCACGGACGCCGTCGTGACCGACATCGTTTACGCGCCGTTGCAAACGACCCTGCTCGAGGCCGCCGCCGCCCGCGGCAATCCGACCGTGGACGGCCTCGGCATGCTCCTGCACCAGGCGCGCCCCGGGTTTGCCGCCTGGTTCGGCCGCGAACCCGAGGTTACTGCCGCGATGCACGCCTTCGTGCGCCAGGGCTTGGCGGAATAGTGGTCATCCTCGGCCTCACCGGTTCCATCGGCATGGGCAAGTCCGCCGCCGCCCGGGCCTTCCGCCGGCTCGGGGTCCCCATTCATGACGCCGACAAGGCCGTCCATGCCCTTCTCGCCGAGGGCGGCCAGGCAGTGACGGCGATCGGCGAGGCCTTTCCCGGGGTCGTCCGCGATGGCGCCGTCGACCGCCAGGCGCTGGCCCGCCGGGTCTTCGATGACGACGAGGCCCTGGCCCGCCTCGAGGCCCTGCTTCATCCCCTGGTCCGCCGCGCCGAGCAACAGTTCTTGAAGGCCGCCAGGGCCCACGGGCGGCCCCTTGTGGTTCTCGATATCCCGCTTCTCTTCGAAACCGGCGGCGAGAACCGTTGCGACGCCGTGGCCGTTGTTTCGGCGCCGGCTTTCGTACAGGCCCAGCGGGTTCTCAAGCGTCCCGGCATGACCCGCGAGCGCCTTCAGTCCATCCTCGCCCGCCAGATGCCCGACGCCGAGAAACGCCGCCGCGCCGACTTCGTCATCCCGACCGGCCTCGGCCTCGACTTCAGCTTGCGTGCCATCCGCGAGATCGTCAGAGTGACCCGGACCTGGAACACCACCGGGCGCCGTCCATCACGTTGAAATAGGGGATACGATGCGCGAAATCGCCGTCGATACGGAAACAACGGGGCTGGACCCGAAATCGGGCCACCGCATCGTCGAGATCGGGTGCGTCGAGCTCCTCAACCACCTGCCCACGGGGCGCACCTTTCAGCGCTACGTCAACCCGGAGCGCGACGTCCCGCCGGAAGTCGTCGACGTGCACGGCCTGACCGGAGAATTTCTCTCCGCCCACCCGGTCTTTGCCGACATCGCCGACGATTTCCTGAAATTCCTCGGCGAGGCGCGCCTGATCATCCACAACGCCCAGTTCGACATGGGCTTCATCAACGCCGAACTGAGCCGCCTCGGACAGCCGCCCCTGGACATGAACCGGGCGGTCGACACCGTACAGATGGCGCGGCGCAAGTTCCCCGG
>JAJFIG010000425.1 GCA_021775195.1 Rhodospirillales bacterium
CCGGCCAGCGCCTGGAAGGCGATCACCCACAACGGACGCGAACTGCGGCCCGTGGACTGGTTCGAGAGCAGCCTGGGCGACAAGGAGGAGCTGTTCAAGGGATGGCTGAGGGAAGCGGCCGACAACGGCACGCGCCTGCCCTATCCCATGGTCCTGATCCCCCATTCCAAGATGCTGGTGAAGCTCATCGAGGAAATGGAGCAGATCGAAGACCTGTTCACCTCGTTTATTTAAGGGAACGGCGCCGGGGCCGGTTTCTTCTCGTCCTCCCAGACGGAAACCGCGCCCTTGGGCCGCCCGTATAACCTCGACGTGCCGACCGGCGATTATCGCCGATCGGCACTTTTTTTTGGTTGCGGGAAAGGCAGGTCGGTATTACTCGGGGCCGCAGGCGCAGTTCCTGACAAAAAGTTCGTTGCAGCCGCAATAGTGGGCCTCTCTCCAGGCCCTCCAGCTGTCGAGGCCATCGGGCAGGACGACGCCCAGCTCGGCAAGGGCCGGTTCCGGATCGGTAAGCAGCCGGGCGCGCATGTCGGGCGTCCGCCTTGTCCGCTTGATCAGGGAATCGAGAGTGGTGAAGTCCGGTTCGTCCGCCATATTTCGTCGTGCTTGCCTGCGCCAATCGGGAATTTTCGCACCGGAATCCGTGGTTCCCATGATAGTACATGCCTCCGACCCCGGGGAAAAGACCGCACACCATGATACTTTTGCATGGTTGGATGAATCCGGTATTGGTGGAAACGGCATTGATAGGACCATCAAAGAAATATTACTAACATTAGAAATATTACTTCGGATTACTACTATTGGCCGACCCAGTGCGGGTTTGATCATGCCGTGGAACGCGGTTGGTGTTTGGAGTGCCGCATCTCTGGCCCGATAACGGTGAATTAAACTGAATGGCCGAGATTAATTTGCGGTTGTTTCGGGCGACGGCTACAGCCTGTGGGTGCCGGGTGGGCCGTTGTTGCGGGATGCAAAAATATTATGTTAAGTCAAAGTCTTAAGGCGTCTCCAGCAAAGCTCCCAGGCTTGCCGGCAAACGTCAATGAGGCGAACCATGACGGAAAATCATAGTGTCCATGAGAAGGCTTTTGTTGATCTTACCGAGCAAATGGAGATCATAATCATTCCAGGCAGCAAGAAAAATAGTCGGTGAAGGCTTCTTAATTTTCCTGGACAAATGAACGCGGGGGGCAATTCGCATGCTCAAAATCGAATCTCTGACGAAGCAGTTCGGCGATCTCAAGGCCGTCAACGACGTTACCCTGACGATCCCGGACGGTCAGATGCTCGGTATCATCGGACGGTCGGGTGCCGGCAAGTCAACCCTATTGCGGATGATCAATCGCCTGGGCGACTCCACCTCCGGGACCCTCATATTCGGCGAAGGCGAAAACGCCATCGACGTGAACGCGCTCAAGGGCAAGGAGCTGCGCGACTGGCGGGCACGGTGCGCGATGATCTTCCAGCAGTTCAACCTGGTCCTCCGCCTGGACGTCATCACCAACGTGCTCATGGGGCGGGTCAATTACAACGGCACGGTCAAGACCCTGCTGAAGATGTTCTCTCCGGCCGAGCGCGCCTTCGCCATCCGGGCACTGGATCGCCTCGACGTCGCCCCGCAGGCCCTGCAGCGCGCCGACACCCTGTCGGGCGGGCAGCAGCAGCGTGTGGCCATCGCCCGGGCCCTGGTCCAGGAGCCGAGGCTGCTACTCGCCGACGAGCCGATCTCGTCCCTCGATCCGCGCAACGCCGGCATCGTCATGGACGCGCTGAAGCGAATCAACGAGGAGGACGGGATCACGGTGATCAGCAACCTGCACACCCTGGACACCGCCAAGGCCTATTGCGAGCGCATCATCGGCATGAAGATGGGCGTTGTCGTTTTCGACGGCCCGCCGGAAGACCTGACGGTCGATCTGGTCCGCGACCTTTACGGCGTCGGCGAAGACGACGACGACGAGGAATTCTCCACCGTCATCACCTCGACGTCGATCTCTTAGGCGCCGGATCCAAGGGAAACGCCGACAGGTTGAATATTATCGATAGAATTTAGGGCTTTACCACGACGGTCACTTTGACAATAATAATCAATACGACCGATAAAAATAAGAATAACAACAAAGAATATCAACGATAAGACGCACACAACAAGGAGGACATTACATGTTACGTCGACGTTCATTCTTATCCGGCATCGCGGCCGTACTTATTGGCGTGTTTGTGGCCGTATCCGGTGGCAAAGCGATTGCCGATGATTATTTGGGAGGCTGGCAAAAAAAGTACCCCGAGATCAGCTACGGGGTCATTTCCGTCGAGACCGCCGTTGACATTCTGAAATCCCAGGAGAAATTCGTCGAATACGCGTCCAAGGAACTGGGCGTGAAGGTCAAGCTGTTCACGGCGTCCGAGTACGCCGGCATCATGAACGGCCTGGCCGCCGGACAGGTGCAGGTGGGTTGGCTTGGGGCCAGCAGTTACGCCAGCACCTTTATGGACTGCGAATGTGTCGAGCCGATCGCCGGAGCGCAGGACCTCCAGGGGGCCATGGGCTACAACTCGGTGATGATCGTCAAGGCCGACAGCCCGTACAAGTCCTTCAAGGACCTGAAGGGCAAGACCGTGGCCAGGAACGACCCCCATTCGACGTCGGGCTTCACCATTCCGACGGTGGCCTGGGCCGAGATGGGCACGCCCATCGACAAGTACTTCAAGTCACCCCTGTCGGGCGGCCATCAGCAGACCATCATGGGCGTCCTCAACGGCACCTATGACGCGGGCTTCACCTGGACCACCCTTGGCGACGGTTTCGGGGCGATCCGCAAGATGCTCGACAAGGGGCTGCTCAAGCGCGACCAAATCCGCGTCATCTGGACGTCGTCGCTGATCCCTACTCCGCCGGTCGTGATCCGCAGCGACCTGCCGACCAACATGAAGGCCGATCTGGTCAAGCTGTTCCTGCGCCTGGAAGAGAATGACCCGTCCCTCGCGGAAGCCGTTGCCCAGGGCAGGACCCTCGGCATGCAGCGGGTCTATCACGAGGATTACGTTGCGGTTATCAATGCCAAGAAGTGGCTGAAGAAAAACCGGAAGAAGAAGTAAGGACACGCTAGTCCTGACCTGAGTGGAGCGGGACCGCCCTGGGTGGCGGTCCCGCCGCCACCAAAGCGCCCAACGCCAATTTGTTTGCCTATTGATTTATAATATTTTCCGAAATCCCGAGAAAGATATGACAGTCGAGGCCATGACAGTAGAGAAACAGGACGCGGTTGCGAGGTTCGAGGCCACACGCTCCGCCTATAACCGCCACAAGCGGATTTACACACTGTTGTTCTGGTCGGCGTTCGCCGTCTGCCTGGTCCTGTCCATCATCCAAAGCCAGTTCGATCTCATAAAGCTAGCCAACGGCCTGCCGCGATCAACCGGTTTCATCATCAAGATGTACTCGGCGCTGACGTGGGAGAACTTCGGGGCCGATCTGGTGGACTGGTTCTGGGGGTTCGACGAGTGGGCGAAGGCGCTGGCGACAAGCCTGATGATGGCGTTCACGGCGACGGTCCTGGGGACGACCTTCGGGGGCCTGCTGAGTTTCGTCGCCTCGCGCAACCTGATGGAAAAATACTGGCTCTATTTCATCACCCGGCGGACATTGGAAATCGCGCGCACCGTTCCCGACATCGTCTGGGCGCTGATTTTCATCTATCCCTTCGGCGTCGGCCCCCTGGCCGGCGTCCTCGCCCTGACCGTCCATACCACCGGCGCCCAGGGCAAGCTGTTCTCCGAGGTCAACGAGAACATCGATTTAAAGCCCATCGAAGGCATTCGTGCCAGTGGCGGGAACTGGTTCGAGGAAATCCGTTTCGCCGTTGTTCCCCAGGTCCTGCCCAACTTCCTGTCCTACACCTTCTGGCGCATGGCGCTGAACGTGCAGGCTGCAACCGTCATGGGCTTCGTCGGCGCCGGCGGCATCGGCTACGAGCTTATCAACGCGGTCAAGCTGCTTTACTTCCTCGACGTCGGGGCGATCCTGCTGATGATCATCGGCACGGTCTTTGCCATCGACATGCTGAGCGAAAAGTGCCGCCACTACTTCATCGGCCAGGAAACCCTCGGCGGATAACCGGGACGAGAAAGCGATAACGCAACATGGCAACATCAGGCATCGAAAGTTTGGGCCCGGAGGACATCCGCAGCCACAAGGAACGGTACCCGCGGGTCTTTTCACGGACACCCAGGGAGCGGATCACATCCTGGCTTTCGTGGAGCGCCGGGTTTTTGTTCCTGCTCTACTGCATGTGGGACATCGGGTTCTTCTCTGAAAAATTCTACGGTTCCCTGGGCAAGCTGGCGGTCATGTTGGGCCAGATGTTCCCGCCCACGGGCTGGGACCAGTTCCCGACCTTCGCCGACGCCATCCTCGAAACCCTGGCCATGGCCTTCGTCGGCAGCCTGATCGGCGGGATCGCCGCCATTCCGCTCGGCTTCCTGGCGGCCAAGAACATGATGCCGATCCGTCCCGTCCAGTTCGGCACCCGGCGCTTCGCCGACGTGCTGCGCAGCGCCGATTACCTGATCTGGGGGCTGATCTTCGTGCGCGCCATCGGTCTCGGGCCTTTGCCCGGCATCATGGCCATCGCCATCATCGACACCGGCATCCTGGTGGTGCTCTATTCCGAGGCGATCGAAAACATCGACCGCAAGCAGATCGAAGGGGTCAAGGCCTCCGGTGGCAGCGGTTTGGAAGTGATCCGGTTCGGCGTCCTGCCGCAAGTGATGCCCATTCTGTTGACCAACGCCCTCTACATGTTCGAATCGAACGTCCGGGCGGCAACGATCCTCGGCATCGTCGGTGCCGGCGGCATCGGCTTCCTGCTGACCGATAACCTGCGTGCCTTCGAGTTCTCCAACGCCTGCCTGATCATCCTCATGATCATCGTTCTCGTCTATGTGATCGATTACCTGTCGCGGATCCTTCGCGAACGCTATATCCGCGGCGACGACTACCTGCAGGGCGACGAGACGCAGGGCGAGGGTTCGCTCATCGGCAACATCATGGCGAAATTCAAAAAATCCGGTTCCTAGGAAGAACGGCCGTTGCCGGCCTTGCCATCGCCGGCCTGACGGCCGGCGGCCAGGCCGCGGACGGGACGACGGCCCGGGTTCTAAAAAACCTCGAAAACGACTACCGCAAGGCCTTGGCGGCGCTGTCGGCAGCCCCGCCGTCGGGGCAGTACGCCGAGGTTTCGCTGCCCAACCTGGTTGCGAAGCGGCGCACGGGCCCGATGACGGTCGAGAGCAGCGCCGACCTTTTCAGCCATCCCCACATGGGCGTCCGGGTGCGCATCACGGGCCGGCTCAAGCACGACGAACCCGAAGGTAATCATTTATCCGCCGTCCGCCGCTTCTATACACTCTACCGGATCGAGAACCTTGGCGGCGGCGATCGCATGTCGCGGGTTTCCCTGGACCTCGACCGTGTGCGCCCGGACAAGCGGCAGATCGTTGAGAAGTTCTGCGGCGGCGCGGTTGCCTGCCGGGTGACGGTTCGGGGACGGATTGGCGAGGTTGCGGCCGAACGGGTGGTCAATTTATTCTCGCCCAAAAGGGATTTCACGGCGATGATCGGTGTCATTGTCGAGCGCCTTGACTTCAATGCCGGAACGCCATGACTCTCCTGATCGCCGGCATGATATTCGTTTCGGCGGCGCTGCACCCGTGGCGCGAATACTTCCTCAAGGGAAACGCCAGCCCCGAAGGGACCATCCTGGCGGTCATGCTCTCCTTTGCCGTCCTCTCGGCGGTCCTGATCCCGGTCCAGGGCGTCGATTACCTGTCGGCGCTGGCGGTGTGGCCGCTGGCCCTGCTTTCCGGGGCCTCGACCATCGCTTTCTACGTCTGCGTCATCAGAGCCCTGCGCCACGGCGACCTTTCCATCTATTACCCGATCACCCGCTCGTCGCCCCTTTTCGTGGTCATCGTCGGCTCCCTTTTTCTCGGTCACCGGTATTCGGCGATGTTGCTCGTCGGCGTCGCCCTCGTCCTCATCGGGGCCTTCCTGCTGCAGTACCGGTGGGGTACCCGGTTATTCAGCCAGCCCCGGACCCTGGCGCTGGCGACCCTGGCCATGTGCGTCCACGGCGTCGTCACCTTGGCCGACGCCGTGGCCATGCGCACCGTCAGTCCGGTGGCCTATCTGATGCTGGAATACGCCATCATCGTCCCCGCCGCCGCCGTGATTTTCGCCTTCACGCGGCCGTCCGGGCGCTCGGTCCGGGAACACCTTTTCGGCGGCTGGGTGCGGACGCCTGGACGGGTGGCCCTGGCGTCGGTGACGGCCTACGGGTCCTACTACCTGATCCTGCTGGCGTTCCAGATGGGCGCCAACGTTGTTGCCGTGAGCAGCGTGCGCCAGATATCGATCCCGCTCTCGGTGGTGATGGGGGGGATGCTGCTGGGCGAGGCCCAGATGCCGAAAAGGCTGCTCTGGTCCTTGCTGCTCGCCCTGGGAATCGTCGTCATTATTCTGTCGAAATGAACCCCGGACTTAGGCCGCCTCGGCCATCGTCTTCTGGACCAGGTCGAGGAAGACCTTGATCAGGGGGGCGTTGCGCCGCTCCTGCAGGCAAACGACGTGGGGGTGTAGGTAAAGTTCGGCATCGGCGATGTCGAGTGTCGTCAGGCGGTCGTCGGCCAGAGATTCGTCCTCAAGGGCGGTGGCGATGCCAAGGCCACTGGCGACGGCCTCGAGAACCGCCTCGCGGCTGCTGATGGAGAGGACGCGGCGGATGGTCACGTTGGCGTCATAGAGGGCATCCTCGAAGACCCGGCGAGTGGCGGACCCGACCTCGCGCAGCACCAGGCGCTGGCCGTCCAACTCCTTGATCTTGACCGACTTGCGCGAGGCCCAGGGGTGGTCGCTGGGGACCAGGAGGACGATGCGGTTGCGGCTGTAGGGTATGGAATAGAAACGCGGGTCCTCTTCGAGCTGGGGCACGATGCCGACGTCGTCGCGGAAATCTAGGACGCGGGCCAGGATTTCCTGGGTGTTGCCCAGGGATACGGAGAGGTCGACGTCGGGATAGGCCTGGCCGAAGGCGACGATGATTCGGGTGATCAGCTGCGGCCCGATGGCGCCGATGCTGAGGTGGCCGATCTGAAAACCGCTGGCCGCCGTCAAAAGCTCGATCGCCTCGGTTTCGAGGCTGAAAATCCGCTGGGTCACCGAGAGAAGGGTGTGTCCGAGCTTGGTCACCTCGACGTGATGGCCGTGGCGGTTGAAGAGTTCGACGCCGAAATAGTCCTCGAGCGCCTTGACGTGAACCGTGATGCTCGGCTGACCGACCCGCAAAGCCTTGGCCGCGAGGGTAAAGCTGCCCTTGGTGGCAACCGTGTGAAAGCATCGCAACTGCTTGAAATTAATAGAATGTACGGGCGATCGGGTCGCCATGGCGGACGCCTATTTCAACAACGAATTGATCACATTGGTTTATCGAATTGGACCTATCATAGACATTGTGAGACCCTTTGCCGAGAGGAAGTCTGCGGGAAAAGCCCCGGACCCCGGGCGCCGTTTGGCTGGGTACCTTTGCCCGCATGACGGCGGTTTAATCAAATTTTTGGCAGGGAACGGATCAGAGTTGATGAGTAGCGAAGACAAATATCCGGTACACGGCATGCGCCTTCAGGTGCGCCAGGTTACCCACCAGGCAATCAATATCAACTCTTTCGAGTTGGTCCACCCCGAAGGTCAGGAGCTTCCGCCGTTCGACCCCGGGGCACACATAGACTTCTATTTCCATGACGGCAGCGTGCGCCAGTATTCCCTGTGCAGCGACCCCGCCGATCATTCCCGCTATCTGATCGGTGTCCTGCGCGACGACAAGGGGCGCGGCGGCTCCCAGGCACTCCACGAACGGGTCCATGTGCAAAGAACCGTGGTCGTCGGCAAGCCGCGCAATAATTTTCCCATTGCCGAGGAGGCCAAGCATCACCTGCTGCTGGCCGGGGGGATCGGGGTGACGCCGATGATGGCGATGCTGTACCACCTGGATTCGATCGGCGCCGACTTCACGCTCCACTACTGCTCCAAGTCGCCGGAACATACCGCCTTCAAGGCGGACCTGGCGCCTTATGTCGAAGACGGCCGCGTCTTCTTCCATCAGGACGGCGGGATTCCGGGGCAGGGGCTCGATATCGCCAAGCTGCTCAAGAAACACAAGAAGGGCACCCACCTCTATTACTGCGGGCCGCCGGGCTTCATGCGGGCGGTCAAGCAGTTCACCGAGCACTGGCCGGAAGGCACCGTGCATTTCGAGTTCTTCACCGCGGGGGCGGCGCCCAAGCAGACCATGACCGGCGATGAACTGGGCAAGGACGGCGAGGCCATCGGCATCGGGTTCCAGATCAAGGTCGCCAGCACGGGGAAGGTGTATTCCGTGCCCAACGACAAGACCATCATCGAGGTGCTGGCCGAAAACGGAATCAAAGTCGAGGTATCTTGCGAATCCGGCCTGTGCAGCACGTGCTCGGTGCGTTACCTGGAAGGGGTGGTCGATCACCGGGACCTGGTCCTCAGCGACAAAGAAAAGATGCAATATCTTACGCCCTGCGTTTCCAGGGCCAGGAGCGACATGCTGGTCCTCGATCTTTAGGCTATCCGTCCCAAGAGTTTCTGAGCCGCCGGCGCCAATGGGCGCCGGCGTGCTTTTGTGTGCCTGGAGGGCCGCGTGGCGGGCCTCCGCATTCCTTATTTCAATGGCGATATGTCCATAAACAATAACGGAATCGGTCATTGAATTTTTGAATTAGACGCCTGCCCCGGAAAAGGATTATCTGGTGGTCATGAATTGAACCGGGGCATAGGCATGAACCAAAGCGTGGTCTGCTAAATTCCCGATGAACCATGAAGCTTGGAACCGGCCAGCGGAGGACCAGACAGATGTCGGCATTGAACGGAGTAAAGAAAATGATCCATATGATCACCAACGCTTGGCGGAAACCGACGGGCGACGAGGCCTTGCGCCGCCGCTGGGCGGGCCAGACCGGGACCGAGGTCGATGC
Organism: Rhodospirillales bacterium; assembly: GCA_021775195.1. GTDB lineage: Bacteria > Pseudomonadota > Alphaproteobacteria > Rhodospirillales > 2-02-FULL-58-16 > JAJFIG01. Next base: position 9,064 of record JAJFIG010000425.1, read on the forward strand.
CTTGGCAGCGCGCATGGGGCGGTCCTCGGGGCCGGCCGAAGTGCGCCACCGGATGGGCGAGAATTCCCGCAAATTGATGGACAAGCTGGGGATCAAGGTATCGCAAAACACCCGGGCCGGCGCCCTGCTGGCGGAGATCGACCGGTCGTGCAAGGTATGCCGCGACTGGCGCCTATGCACGAAATGGCTCGAATCGAACCGGGACTCCGAAGCCTACCGGGAGTTCTGCCCCAACGTCGCGCGCTGGGACGAACTCACGTAAGCACGAACGCCCGGCGGCACCATTCACGGGCAGGGCCCGGGGGTGCTGGCGCCTTTACCGGCCGGTTGTGATGACCGATACTGGAACCTTGCGAACAAGAACCGATCCATCCTTTCCGTTTCTCCCTCGCAAGGCATGGGCCCATGGCCGACCAACCGCCCGGTGACCGGCGCGTCGAACTGATCGAGAAAACCACGCCCTACGACGGCTACTTTCAGGTCGACCGCTTCACACTCAAGCACAGCAAGTTCGAGGGCGGCTGGACCCCGGTCCTGCTCCGCGAGCTGTTCGAGCGCGGCCATACCGCCGTTGTGCTGCCCTACGATCCGGCGGCCGACAAAGTCGTCCTGGTCGAGCAGTTCCGCATCGGCGCCTATGCCGCGGGCCTGGAACCGTGGATGATGGAAGCGGTGGCGGGGACCATTGAGGACGGCGAGGACGCGACCGAGGTGGTGCGCCGGGAGGCCATGGAGGAAGCGGGCTGCACCGTTACCGAGCTGGCAACAATCGGGACTTTCGTCATGACCCCCGGCGGCAGTTCCGAGACCACGGCCATGTTCTGCGGCCGGGTCGACAGCCAGGGCCTGGGGGGCATCCACGGCCTGGATCACGAGGGCGAGGATATCCGCGCCGTCGTGGTGGCGCTGGATGACGCCCTGAAGAGCGTCGCCGAGGGCGGGATCGTCAGCGCCTACGCGGTCATTCCGCTGCTCTGGCTGGGCGCCAACAGGGAAGACCTCAGGGCGCGCTGGCGCTGATCAACGGTTCCATCCGATACCCCGGCAGTATCGGGCATGATCAATTCGAATGAGAGGCATTAGATAATTGTATTGGACCGGTCCCCGGCCCTGTGCGATTTTGGCCTTGGAATTGAAACGATTTTCGGGTTCCTTTCATCATAGCCACGGAATTCGCTGGGGTTGCGCGCTGGCGAATGCAGTGGCGCGTCGGCAGTCGTGAAAGTTAGGGAGAAGAATAAATGCCCCTTAAGGATATTCTGGTTCATACGGACAACAGCGCCAGCTCTGAGGTCCGGCTCGAATACGCGACGCGTCTGGCAGAGATCCACGATGCCCACCTGACCGGCCTTTATGTCGCCTCGCCGATGAAGAGAGTCGCGACTGCGGCCCGTCAAACCCCTCACTATATCCTGCCCGACCTGGGCGGCCGTTCCCTCCGGGATTACGAGCAAAAGGCCAAGGATCTGCATGAGGAACACAGCGAGCATGTCCATCTGGCCGCAGATTCGGCTCGCATGCGGTTCGAGGAGCCGGCCAAGAAACGGAAAGTCAGACACGAATGGGATTATGCGGAGGGGGCGATGATGGAGGCTCTTACCCATCATGCCCGGTTCTGCGACGTCGCCATCGTCGGTCAGCCCGGTCCGGACAGCGCCCGGCGCTTCGGCGAGACCGTCACCGACCATCTGATCCTGTCGGTGGGCCATCCGGTGCTGGTTGTGCCGAACATGGCCGGGGAGTTCACCGTCGGCAAGCGGGTGATGATCGCCTGGGACAGGAGTCCCCTGGCGACCCGCGCCGTTCACAATTCCCGGCCCTTCCTGCGCCACGCCGACAACGTCAATATCCTGGCCATCAACCTGAAACCCGAAACCCATGGGGAACTGCCGGGATCGGGTATCTGCGAACACCTGGCCCGTCACGACATTGTTGCCGAACCCGTTCGCATCAAGACCGATTCCGAGAAACTGGCCGATGTGATCGTGGCCACCGCCGAGGAACATGGGATCGACCTCATCATCATGGGAGCGTATGGCCAATCCCGCCTACGCGAGCGTATCCTAGGCGGCGTCACGAACCGCCTGCTCAACGACTCCCCCATACCGCTTTTGATGAATCACTGAGGATGATGGCGGGGGCGTTTTTCGCTCCGAGGCTGATCGTGGCCGGCGATGACCGAAGGGCGGACGACGGGCTGGGTGCCAAAGCGCCGCCCGTCATCAAAAGTGTTATAGTGGCTTCAATGCTCTAACCGGAGCCGCTTGAACCGGCGCCGATTTACGAATATTCCCTTTCGCGAATTTATCCCGTAAGATTTCGGCGATTTCGGGTCTGAAACATGGATCGCTGATGCGCAATCGCCCACCGCCAATCGCCACCTTGCGCGCTCTGGAAGCCGCTGCCCGCCACCTGAATTTCACCAAGGCGGCGGAGGAACTCAACGTCACCCAAAGCGCGGTCAGCCACCAAATCCGGCACCTGGAGGAACTGTGGGGACTGAAGTTGTTCGACCGTCCGTCCCGGGGCCTGGTCCTGACCCGGAACGGCCAGGCCCTGGCGCCGGTTGTGCGCAATTTTTTCGACCGCCTGTCGGATACCCTCGATACCCTGCAAACGGAGATGACGCGGATTCCCCTGCGGGTCGACACGCTGCAGTCCTTTGCCGTCAAGTGGCTGGTGCCGCGCCTGGGCTCCTTCTACAGCAAACACCCGGATATCGATCTCTGGATATCGACCCATGACGAGTTGATCGACTTCGCCGTACACGAGGTCGACGCGACCATCCGCCTGGGAAAGGGGGACTATCCGGGCCTCCATTCGACCCTGCTGCTGCGCGAGTACGTGTTCCCGGTGTGCTCGCCCAAGTTCCTCGAGAAGAGTGGGCCCCTGTCCTCGCCGAAACAGCTTCTCAAATACCATCTGCTGCTGCGCCTGGGTGATCCCGCCCATCCCAACTGGGAGGACTGGTTCCAGAAGGTGGGCGTGGAAACCCGGTTCCCCATCGAGGGGCCGCGGTTCCCCGACACAAATATGGCGCTGCAGGCGGCGATGGACGGCCAGGGCATCGCCCTGGCGCGGAGCGCCCATGTTTTCGACGACCTGCAAGCCGGGCGGCTGGTCAAGCTGTTTGACGTGGATTACGAGTCCTCGGTCGCCTACTACCTGGTCTGTCCCAAGGGGGTGGAGGACACGCCCAAAATCGCGACGCTTCGCGAGTGGCTGGTGGCCGAGGCCGCCCTGGCACAAGCCGAATACGACCACCTGTCTCCGTCGGCGGCCTAAACCCGCCGCGCCAAGCGGCGCAACACGGCCGGAACCTCCATGGATCCAATCGTCGTCATTCTGGTCCTGACCGCGGCGGTCATGCACGCGGTGTGGAACGCCGTGGTCAAGGTCGACGGCGACCGGCTCATGGCCATGGCCGTGGTCATCGCCACCACCGGCGTGCTGGCCCCCCTGCTGCTGCTCATCGGTCCGGCGCCGGCGCCGGAAAGCTGGGGTTACATCGTCGCCTCGGCCCTGTTGAACAACGTCTATTTCCTGCTTCTGGTGGAAGCCTACCGCGTCGGCGACCTGTCCCACGCCTATCCGCTGGCCCGAGGGTCGGCGCCGCTGATGGTCGCGGTCGGGGCGATGCTGGTCGGCGAGACCCTGGGGCCCGGTGAATGGGCGGGGGTGGCCCTGGTCAGCGGCGGCATCGTCAGCCTGATGCTGGCCGGCGGGCAGGAACGGCACGCGGGGTGGCGCCCCATCGCCTACCCGCTTTTGACCGGCCTGATGATTGCTGTCTACACCGTGGTCGACGGGGTCGGGGTGCGGCTGTCGGGGAGCCCGGCGGGGTATATCGGGTGGCTGTTCATTCTCAGCCCGCTGCCGATCGTGACCATCGCAGTGGCCCGGCGCCGGGGACGGGCGGTGCGCTTCCTGCGCGAAAGCTGGAAACCGGTGGTCCTCGCCGGATGCCTGAACATGGGTTCGTACGGGCTGGCGATCTGGGCCCTGAGCCTGGGGGCCATGGCCCATGTCTCGGCGTTGCGCGAGACCAGCGTCATCATCGCAGCGGTGATCGGCACCTGCGTTCTCGGCGAGTCCTTCGGGCGTAAACGAATCCTTTCGGCGGCGGTCGTGGTCGCCGGCGTCGTCCTCATCAATCTCGCCGCCGGGGGTTAGGGGACAGCGGAATAACGGGCTGGGCGCCCGGACCGCGATACCTTGCCCTCGGCGATGGCGCGCTGCAACCAGGCGCGGGCCTGGCTTCGTTCGATGACGAAGTACTCCATGATCTCGGCCTCGCCGCGGGGGCGGTCGGCCGCAAGGGTCTGGAGCCCGGCAAGGAAATGGGCATAGAGGTCGGCGGGCTCTTCAGTCTGTGCGACCTTGGGGGGTGCGGTGCCGAGGGCGCGGGCGAAAAGAAAGTCGCCGATTTTGCGTGGGCCCTCGATGTCCGCCTGGGTGATGGGGAGCAACCCAAGGTGAAGGAGCGCCATGTTGCCCGGCGGCATGGCGTCGCCGGTGCGGACGAAGGCGGGAACCCATCCCTCCTTGCGGTTCTCGTCGGCGCCCGACCAGATGCCGCCCTTGCGCCGCGTCTCGACGATGACCGCGGCGTCGGAGAGGGCATACCGATACCTGTTGGCGCGCATGGCAGTGGCAACCGTGAAGCGGGTATCGGGGGAAAAGGGCGTCACCAGGGTAAAGCGGCCGGTGGCCAGGGCATCCCGGTAGCGGGGCGCCGCCACAGTCTTCTCGAGGCTGTCGGAGAGGACGCAGATGACCCGGCCGCCGCCCTCCAGCGCCGCCGAGATGGCTTCCCGGTCGACGCCCCGCATGTCGCTCGAGATCACGGTCAGGCCTTCCTGACCGCAGCGTTTGCCCAGGGTCCTTGCGAACTGAAGCGCCGGTGCCGGGCTGTCCCGGGAACCGACGATGCAGACACCGCCGCTATCGAGGTTCTCCCTGGGGCCGGCGCCAAAGATCAGCGGCGCCCGTGCCGTCGTGATGCGCTGGCGCAGGCGGTGGGGATAGCCGGGATCGCCTTCGCCGAGGACCCAGATGCCGGCTTGGGACCAGCCTTCGAGGGCCCGGTCCAGGTCCTGGCCGCGGGCGAGCAGGGCGGTCAGGCGGTCGACGGACAATGCCCCGTCGAGCCCGGCGTGTGACAGGGCCGCCGGCCCCCCTTCAACGAGCCTTCCCGGGGCGATGCGCCGGGCCTCGAGCAGGCGTTCGAGGTCGTGATACTCGGCCTGGGTCAGGGGCCGGATTCCAGGGCGCCGGGGAACAAGCTGTCCGCAGAGGAGAAGGATGGTCCGGGTATCGGGGCTGAGGGGTGCAAGTGCCAACAGGGACCTCGTGTTGCGGGAGACGCCCCGATGATAGCGGCAAACGCAGGCAAACTCCCGTGTTTCCCACCTCGAATTTGCTAATACTCTTGACGAAATTAGGGGAATTTGCGACTCTTCAGGCGCAAACCCTTTGGGGTTCCGTGGCGCCGGAAACGTTGGCCGCCACAAAAAGCAAGATACCGACCGGGCTCAATCCAAGACGGCCACGCCGTTCCAGCCCTTTTGCGTTTTGGGAACGATTTCCTTGGAAATCGATGGATTGAGTATGCCGGGAGTCAGCACAATACCGTTTCGCGACCGTGCTCGTTTCGAGACCACGGGGGCGTCCTGCGCCCCGGGTTGGATGCTGCCTGTCCGGTCAACTGGCAAAAGGGATGGATCATGTCCAATTACGAATACGATTTCAGCGACACCATAAAACAGTACAAGGCCATCATCGACGGCGGCGAGGCCGACTTCGTTCCGGTCACCACCCAGATGGCCGAGTTCTGCATGAAATACGGCGGCTACAACGGCCGCGAGTTCTTCAGCAATCCGGAAATGTTCGTGCGCGGCAACCTGAGCGCCCAGCACGAACTCGGCTACCACGTGCCGGACATGGTCTGGGACGTCTATTCCATCGAGGCCGAGGCCCTGGGCGGCAACATGGCCTGGTTCGATGAGCTCTACCCGGCCCTCGACAACACGGCGCCGATCATCGCCAACGAGAAGGAACTGGCCCGGATCAAGGCGCCGGATCCGTTCAAGACGGCGCGCATGCCGTGGGTGCTGGAGGGCCTGCAGATCTGCAAGGAACTGACCGGCTACACCCACTACATCCATTACTGCGCGCCGATCAACCTGGCGGCCCAGGTGATGCAGTTCGAGAACATGATCGTCGCCATGCAGGAGAACCCGAAGTTCGTGCACAAGGTCCTGAACTTCCTGGTCGAGGAGGTGCTGGCGCCTTACATCAACGCCTACTTCAAGGTAATGCCCGATGCCACCATCGCCAACGGCAAGGACGCGGTAGGCTCGCTGCCGTTCATCACCGAGGACATCGCCGAGGAGTTCTCGGTGCCCTACCTGCTGAAGCTGCGCGACCTGTGCGGCGGCGGCGACGGCATCCGCTGCGACAACTGGTGGGGGGATGCCTTCGCCAGCAGCGCCGAGGACTACTGGGAAACCAAGCTGAAGGTAACGCCCCAGTACCTGAAGGTCCAGGACCCCGACTGCTTCCGGGTCGGCACCGAGCGGGCCCGGGCCTTCGCCGATACCAAGGGCTGCGCCCTGAGCTTCGGCGTCGGCACCCTGCTTTTGCAGAAAGGAACGCGCGAGGACATCACCCGGCGCATCCACGAATACATGGAGGTGGGCAGCAGCGGCCCCTACGGAAAGAAGTTCTTTCTTTATCTCTGCAGCTTCAGCGCCCAGACGCCGACGGAAAACGTCAAGATCGCCATCGAGGCGGTCAACCGCTTCAACGCCGGCGACCGGCCCTACGCCGGCGAGCGCATCAGCGGCCCCGACGGCATCGCGCCGGAGATGACGGGGGGCAAGGGCTTCATGGGCATCGGCTCGAAATACGCCCAGCTACCGGGCGTGGACGAGGGGCCGGCCAGGAAACAGATATTCCTCGACATCAACGACGCAATCATGAACTTCGACCAGCCCGGTTGCGCGGACCTGGTGACACAGGCCCTGGAATCCAAAGAGGAGCCCGAGGCCATCCTCGACGAAGGCCTGATCCCACCCATGGGCGTCGTCGGCGACATGTTCGCCACCGGCGAGATGTTCGTGCCGGAAATGCTGATGGCGGCCAAGGCCATGAAGGCCGGCCTCGAGGTGCTGCGCCCGATCCTCACCCAGACGCGGACCGAACCCAAGGGCGTGATCGTCATGGCCACCGTCTTCGGCGACCTGCACGATATCGGCAAGAACCTGGTCGGCATGATGCTGGAGGGCGCCGGGTTCAAGGTTGTCGACCTGGGGGTCAACACCAAGGTCGAGGAGATCATCGCCGCGGCCAAGGAGGTCAACGCCGACGTCATCGGCCTGTCCGCCCTGCTTACCACCACCATGCCCTTCATGAAGCTGATCATCGAGGAGATCAAGCGCCAGAAGCTGACCATCCCGGTGATCGTCGGCGGGGCCCCGGTATCGCCCGATTTCGCTGAAGAGGTCGGTGCCGACGGCTACGGCGACAACGCTCCCGAAGGCGTCGAGCTGTGCAAGAAGTTCGTCGCCAAGAAGCTGGCTGCGTAGGGCGCGCAGCCGGCGGGGGTCAGGCCAGATAGCGGGCGAGGAAGGCGGCGACGTCGGGTCCCCAGACCGCGGCGCCGTGGACCTCGAACAGGTGGGCTTCCCATTGGGTGTGACCCCAAGGCGGGTAGATGCGGCAGAGGTGATCCCTGCCGGCCTTTTCGAGCTCGTCCGCAAGGTCGGTGGTGGCCGCCGTGTCGAGGTCGTTGGCGGCCTGGGCGAGGAAGATCGGCACTTCGAGATCGCGGGCCGCGGCCAGCATCTTGGCCTTGAGCCGGGGATGGCCGGCCCACTGGCTGGCGCCGCCGGAAAAGTTGACGGCGCAGCGGTAGCGGCGGTCGCTGGCGGCGGCGAGCAGGCTGAGGATGCCGCCCCGCGAGCTTCCCGATAAGGCGATGCGGGTTCCGTCGATGCGGTCATGGCGGCGCAGGAACTCGGTCGCGGCAAGCACGTCGTCGCATTCCTGGTCCAGGCGCTGGACAATCTGCTGGTCATGATCCGCCGTCCCCGGGGGCGCCGGCACCGCCGTCGCCAGGGGTGTTCCCGGTGAGTTGCCATAGCCCCGGCGGTGGGGAAAGAAGAAGGCGTAGCCCCAGGACAGCATGAGGGCGGCGGTCTGCGGGCGCGAGACGTCCCAGGTTCCCGGACTAAGCCGGCTTCCGTGGTTGTTGACGATGCAGGCGACGGGACCGTCACCGGGAGGCAGGTACAGATAGCCCTTGAGCTCCAGCCCACCGCTTTCGAAGACCACCTCTTCGGGCGTGACGCCGGTTTGCGGAAGGGGGTGGTTCCCGGCTTTTGCGCGGTTGCCCATTCGTCTACGCCCCCGCGCCGCCGGCCAGTTCATCGGCGAGACGGCGGAAGGCGCGGATGGCGGGCAGGCTGCTGCGCTGGCGCAGGCAGACGACGCTCTCGGACACCGCAAGGTCGGCGTCGCGGAGATGCAGGGCCCTGAGGCGGCGGTCGGAGCGGGCCTCGAGATCGACGATGGCGCCGACCCCGACGCCGGCGGCCACCGCCTCGCGCATGGTTTCGCGGCTGTCCACCTTCATGATCATCTTGGGCTTGACGCCGGCCTCGGCGAGGGCGGCCTCGAAGATGGGGCCGGTCAGGGACTTGTCGGTGATCCGCAACACCATGGGCTGGCCGGCGAGCTCCTCGAGGGCGACGCTGCTGCGGTCCGCCCACGGGTGATCCCGGTTGACGATGACGACCACCTCATGGCGGGCATAGGGGGCGATGATGAGGCGGGGGTCGTCCCGGGTCCG
>JAJFIG010000426.1 GCA_021775195.1 Rhodospirillales bacterium
CCTAACCTCGGCGCCCTACTATCGGGGCGATCTGGTGAACCCGACCCACCGGGTCAGCGCGACCCAGGATTTCGCCTACGACATTACCGCCGCCGATCCTGCCTTCGAGAAGGCGATTCGGGCCATATTCCTGGTCGCCCAGGGAACCTTCGAAAGCGAGGGCGGCCTGGACCAGAACCTCAGCCGGGTCGGCAATGCCATGTTCCTGCTCGACAGCGCCCTCGACCCGCCTTCCGGCACGACTCCACCCTTCGGTACCGAATTGACCAGCAATATTAACCAAATGCAGATGGATTTGGGGTTTGATCAGGTGTTGCTCAGCGAGACCAACAAGCAGCACAAGAATCTCATCGCGTTCATGGAGTCGCGCATGTCGGAGACCGAAAACGTCGAGGAGCTAGAGACGATCACGCGTCTGCTCGACGATTCCAGGGTGCTCGAGGCCTCCCTGCAGACCCTCGCCCGTATCCGCCAGATCAGCCTTACCAACTTCCTTTAGAGCCCTATCCGGTTAAATGGAAACAATTTGATGGTGGCAAATCGGTTTTCCGGGCAGGCGTGGCGTGAAGCGCGATGCAGCGCATCGAGCGAGCGCCGCAACGCACCCGGGGAGCCGATTTGCCCCACCGAAGGCCGGGTGCTTTTGCGCCGTGGCGTCGTTGCGTATCTTTGCCGATGCCCTGCATCGGCAGGCGACACGCGCCTAACAACGGCACAAAATCATCCCGGTCAAATGATTCCATTTAGCCGGATAGGGCTCTAAACGGACCCTTGCCATGGACACGGCGGCAACGGAAACTGCGCACAAGCCGAAGACAACGGATGGGCGGAGACGGGGCATGGGGCGATTCACCATCGTCGACACACGATCGCAGCCGGATGAGATGGCGCGCGTGTTCGCGGACGACACGTTCGCCCACCGCAAGACCCACCCAGTCTACGGCGACTTCTCCCGCGTCTATTTTCCCACCGTTTTCGGCGATGGGCTAACCGACCTCTCGTTCCTTGTCGTCGATGGCGATGCCCCGGTCCTGCTGGCACCCTGTTCGCTGCACGAGGATATCCTGTCGTCCTACGGGTTTCCAATCCGCTTCATCCTTCGCAACGGCGTCTCTGCCTCCGACGAGCGCAAGGCCATCAACGCCGCCTTCCAACACCTGGAAGAGACGGCGCCCGCCGCGGGTATCGCTCAGGCCCGGATTTCCGGAGGATCGGCCAACGGCGTTCTGTCGCTGGTCGACAGGGCATGTCTGGACCACGGCGGCCGCCCGGGTATGCGCATGCGCGCCGAGGCAAGTCTGTCCCTTTCCGAGGACGAGCTGCGCCAGGACATCCGCGCCAGCTATCGCTCGTTGATTAATTGGGGGCGGCGTAACCTGCGCCTGGTTTACGTCAACCAGGAAAACCCCGACCGCGGACTGCTCGACGACTACAGTGACTTCCACGCCCGCGTCGCCCGGCGCATTGTCCATGGCAACGAGACTTGGCTGGCGGTCTTCAATCACATCATCGCCGGTGGTGGCGAAATCACCATGGGATACCTGGAAGAGACCGGCGACCTGGTATCGGCAGCCATGGTCGCCGACGAGGAGGACACGGCGTTGTATTTCTCCGCCGTCTACGACCGCGAGCGGTTCGACAAGCCCATGGGACATTGGCCGCTGTTCGATGCCATGCTGCGTGCCAAGGCCCGCGGCCGACGATATTTCGACCTCGGCGAGTTCTTTCCCCGCGGCGCTGTCAGCGACAAGGAATTCAATATCGGGTTCTTCAAGAAAGGGTTCACCTCGCGCCATCCGGTGGAGGTGGTGTGGACGGTGCCCTTCAAGGACCTGTCGTAACCGTCAAGGCGGTAAATCAGCGGAGATCGTTCGCCAGACCCTCAAGAAGGCCTTCGCTGATCTGCAGGTTGATGTTGATCAGCGTATCTATAGGCGCGTTTTCCAGGCTGTCCGAGCTCTTGAAAGTAGCGTCGGCAACAAAGTTGCTGAGCCGGATGAGGTTTTCCTCGACGCTTTTAGGCAGCCCGCTTTCCGGCCGCTGGACCATGGAGCGGATGGCGACCCAGAGTTCCAGATTATGGTTAAGGGCGGCGGCGAGGGCCTGGGCGTCGTCCCGGTTCTGCTTCGCCTGATCCAGTAGCACGGCGGCCCTGGACAGACCGAACGCCTCTTCTTCCCTTATATCCAGCTCTTCAGCCGCTAGCTGTGTGATGATCATGGAAAAATCCTGGTCTTGAAGTATTGGCCGCCATTGTCCCCGATAGGTCCTTAAAAAACGGTGACCAAGGACACCGAATCACCCCCCCGCCGCAGAAAAATCCAGTTCCCGACCGATCACCGCCAGGAACCGCGCCGCGGCGCCGTCCAGGAGAGCCGGACGGTAGGGAACCCCGTCACCCCCGCCCGCCAGGGCGCCGACGAAGCCGGCGACCGCGGGCCCCACCCGGGCAGGCTCGTCGGCGAGCACGATCCCCCCGGTTCCATCGACCCCGGGATTCGTCACCCGGGTCCGCCCGGGCTGCAGCGAAAGCGCCGGGATCCCCGCCAGTGCCGCCTCGATGAGAACCATGGAGGTCATGCCCACGGCCCCGTCGCAGGCGGCGAGCAGGGCTTCCGTGTCCCCGTCGCCGAGGACCACCGTGATCCCCTCGGGCGCCACGCACCCGCCGAGGAATTCCTCCAGCCGTCCCCGGTCCTCCCGGGGATGAGGCTGCACCACCAGGGTCAGCGGACCGAGACCGGCGAGGCCCGCCACCAGGGCGCCGAGGACCCCGTACTGATCGAAGCCCAGGTCCCGGTCGCTGTAATCCTCCGCCAGGGGTTCGGAGAAGAAGCCCAGCAGCGGATCGTCGTTTGCCCCCGCCGCCGCCCGCGCCCGCTCCAGGCGCCCGACCACGGCCTCCAGGTGGGGCTGGCCAGTGACGTAGAGCCTGGCCCGACACCACCCTTCCCCGGCGATGGCATCGCGCATGGCCTCGTCGACGGCGCAGACCGCATCGGGTTGGATCAATTCGCCATCAGCGCCGGTAAAACGCTGGCGCAGGTTGGGCCAGGCGTCAATACCGGCCATGGTAGGAATACCGGCCCCGCGGGCCGCCTGCCACAGGGCACGCTCGATCCCGGTAGTACCGGTCGCCGTAACCACCATGTCCGGTGCCAGGGATGCCAGCGCGGTGGCTAGCGTCTCCCCGTCTTCCGCTTCCGGGGTTTCGATGGTTTCCAAGGTGCCGCTCCAGATGGTCGTCGCCGGCCCATAAGCAAGGGCCGACATCTGGTGGCCCGCGTCCCGCGCCAGCGCCATCACCGGCAATAGCATGTTGGCGCCACCAGGGTCGTGGGCCGCAAACAGAAGATGGGCCATGGCC
>JAJFIG010000427.1 GCA_021775195.1 Rhodospirillales bacterium
CTCGGCCAGGGCCCGGCGCCGGGCCCTGGCCGAGGTCGCCGGCATCAAGGCGAGCCTGGTGTTCATGGAATCGCCCAGGCGGCTGGCGGCGGCCCTGGCCGACATGAGCGAGGTCCTGGGCCCGCGGGAGGCGGCGGTGGGGCGGGAGCTGACGAAGAAGTTCGAGGAGGTGCGCCGCGGGCCCCTGCCCGAACTCGCCGCCCACTACCGGGAAGCACCGACCCCTCGGGGCGAGGTCACGGTGGTGGTGGCGCCGGCGGCGGACGCGGCACCGGCCAGCGACGACGACCTCGACCGGCGGCTGCTCGAGGCCCTCGACGGTGCCTCGATGCGCGACGCCACGGCCCTTGTGGCCGCCGACACCGGCGAGCCCCGGCGCCGGGTTTATGCCCGCGCCCTGGCCCTCAAGGGCAAAAATCAATGAGCCGCCCGGAACTGGCGGCGAAAAAACGCCAGGCCTGGCGCTTCGGGCGCCGGGCCGAGGCCGCCTGCGCCTGGTTCCTGAGGCTCAAGGGCTACCGCATCCTCGCCCGCGGTTTCCGCGCTCCCGTGGGCGAGATCGACATCGTCGCCCGGCGCGGCGGCATCCTGGCGGTGATCGAGGTCAAGGGACGCCACGATCTCCACGCCGCGGCGGAAGCCCTGGGCGGGCGTCAGCGGATCCGCATCGCGCGGGCGGCGGAGGCCTTCCTCAGGGTCAACCCGGCGTGCGGCGGACTCGACGTCCGCTTCGACGTCATGCTGGCGCGCCGGTGGCGGGTGCCCACGCACCTGACCGACGCCTGGCGGCCGGGTGGATAGGGGGTACGGAATGGTCCTGTCTCCGACGTTCCGTAAGCGGCTCGTGGATATCGGGCGCCTGCCCGACAGGGAGATCGACCTGGCGGAAACGGCGCTGATCCTGGCCACCGCCGAGCGCCCGGGGGTGCCGCTGACCCGCTACCGGCGGCATCTGACGCGCATCGCCAACGCCGTCGGCGCCTATGCCGGCGACGACGCCGGGGACCTGGACCGGCGCATCGAGGCCCTGGTCCAGGTGATCGCCCGGCGCTACGGATACAAGGGCGCCGAGGACGCCTTCGAGGACCCCGGCGGCGCCAACCTGACGCGGGTCATCGACGGCCGCTGCGGCCTACCGGTGGCGATCGGGATCGTCTACCTGCAGGCGGCGCGGGCCCAGGGCTGGACCGCCTGCGGCATCGATTTCCCGGCCCGCTTCTTCATCCGCCTCGAGGCCGGGAGCCGGCGCGCCATCGTCGATCCGTTCGATGGCGGCCGCGTCATGACGGCGCGGGCCATGCGGGCGTTCTTCAAGGCGGCGGCGGGCAACGAGGCCGAGCTGACGCCGGCCCACTACCAGGCCATGGGCAGCCGCGACGTGCTGTTGCGCCTGCAGAACAACATCCGGATCCGCCACATCAAGGGCGAACGCTTCGCCGAGGCCCTGGAAACCGTCGAGACCATGCTCCTCCTGGCGCCCGACAACGGGTCGCTGTGGCGGGACGCGGGGATGCTCAACCTGCACATCGACAACATCCGGGCGGCGGTGGCGGCGCTGGAGGAATACCTGAGCCGTAGCGGCGACGACCCCGTGCGCTATCGCACATCGGTGCTGCTTCAGGAGTTGCGCGGCAGGCTCAATTGATGGAATAAGAAGCGCCGGCGCCAACCACAGCAGGACACGGACCATGGATCTCAAGGTGGCCATCCAGATGGACCCCATCGACGGCATCGATATCGATGCCGACAGCACCTTCGTCCTGGCGCTGGAGGCACAGGGCCGCGGTTATCGCGTGTTCCACTACCTGCCCGACGCGCTGTCCTTCGTCCAGGGACGGGTGCTGGCGCGGGCGCAGACGCTGGAGGTACGGCGGGAGAAGGGCAACCACTTCACCCTGGGGGCGCCCGAGACCATCGATCTGGCGGACATGGACGTGGTCCTGATGCGCCAGGACCCGCCCTTCGACATGTCCTACATCACCGCCACCCACGTCCTCGAACACGTCCATCCCGATACCCTGGTGGTCAACGACCCGGTCGAGGTCCGCAACGCGCCGGAGAAGCTGTTCGTCACCCAGTTCCCGGACCTGATGCCGCCGACGCTGATCACGTCGAACCGCGAGCAGATCGTCGCCTTTAGGGCCGCCCACACCGACATCATCGTCAAGCCCCTGTTCGGCAACGGCGGCGCCGGAGTCTTTCACATCAAGCCCGACGACGACAACCTCAACGCCCTGATGGAGATGTTCACCGAGTTCTACCGCGAACCGGTGATCGTCCAGGCCTACCTGCCGGAAGTGCGCCAGGGGGACAAGCGCATCATCCTGGTCGACGGCGAGGCCAGGGGCGCCCTCAACCGCATCCCGCCCGAGGGCGAGGCCCGAGCCAACATCCACGTCGGCGCCACCACCGCCCAGGCGGAGCTGACGGCCAGGGAGCGCAAGATCTGCGAGACCATCGGCCCGACCCTCAGGGAACGGGGCCTGATCTTCGTCGGCATCGACGTCATCGGCGATTTTCTGACCGAGATCAACGTCACCTCGCCGACGGGCCTGCAGGAGATCAACCGCTACGACGGCGTCTGCCTGGAAGCCGACATCTGGGACGCCATCGAGGCCCGGGTGAAGGCGACGCGGGGGTGAGCGATTGAGAGGTTTTCCGTGAGAAGCAGATTTCCACAAGAGGTGTGACATGGCCAATCACCTGAACGTTTTCGAAGGGCCCGCCGCGGTCAGGGACCTTCTCGATCCGGGCCGGCTTCCCTACCTGCCCCTGGTCGAACTGCCGGCGGAGCTGAACCCTTTCGCCGGCGACAAGGTCCGCATCTTCGCCAAGCTCATGACCCTGTCGCCCCTCGGCAACGTCAAGGCCGTTCCCGCCTTCAACATGATCGCCGAAATGCACCGGCGGGGAGAACTGGCGGGCGTGCGGAGGATCGTCGAGAACTCGTCGGGAAACACGGTTTCCTCCCTGGCCCTGGTCGGCAGGCAGTTCGGCGTCGACGAGACCAAGTCCTACGTGTCCGCCGAAATCTCCTGGCACAAATTGCTCATGCTGTTGTTTTTCGGCGTCGAGCCCATGGTCAACGTGGAACCGGCGAACCCCAGCGAGACGGACCCGGAGAGCGGCATCTACAAGGCCAAAAAGGATGGCGAGAGTGAAGAGGCGCTCAACCCGGGCCAATACGACAACGAAGACAACCCGAAGGCCCATGAGAAATGGACGGCGCAACAGATCTGGGAACAGACGGGCGGAGATATCAATATCTTCTGCGCCGGCCTCGGTACGACGGGAACGGTGATCGGAAATTCGCGGTTCCTGAAGGGCAAAAAGCCGTCGCTCCGCGTCGTCGGGGTCATGCGGGCGCCCGACAACTATGTCCCGGGCGTGCGGACGGAGAAGTTGTTGAAACTGATCGGGTTCGATTGGCACAAGCACGTCGATGTCATCGAGCGGATCGAGACGGCGGACTCCTATCGCCTGAGCCTGGACATGAGCCGGCGGGGGATCATCGTCGGGCCCAGTTCCGGCTTCGCCCTGGCGGGTTTGCTGCAGTACCTGGGGGACCTGAAGGGCAAGAATGCGTTGGACGAGGTCCGGGACGAAGAAAGCGGCGACGTCGTTTGCGTCTTCCCCTGCCCCGATGGGCCGATGCCCTACCTGGATGAGTACTTCAAGTACCTGGACGGCTCGCATTTCCCGCCCATACGCAACGAAGCGGCGCTGCTGAACAGGCCGTGACGGCGCTATAGGATTTCAGAAGCGTTTACCAGCACTGCGCCGAGAAGCATCTGCAACGCTACATCAACGAATTTGATTTCAGGTACAACACTCGCGATCTAAAGGACGCGGAACGCGCGGTCATTGCCCATAAGCAGGCCGAAGGCAAGCGCTTGACCTATCGGCGGGCTGGTTACGGGGCGAACGTCTAAGCCCAAGCTGACGCGCCGCCAGTTCCAAAACATGCTGCGCCAATACCGAAAAAATGACTAGGTTTTGGGGGTCCGCCCTTTTCTGACACAAAATCTTGCCTCATTTCTGCCCGAATTGTGTTGCCGCACCAACAGACTCGCTATAAATACAAAAGAACACCCGCCACAACTTTGGCGAGTCGGTGGCGGGTGTCCATTGTCAACCACTCTCAATGAAGGAGCAGTTTTAAATGTCAGGATTGACTCTTCTAACCGGCCTTCTGGCCGAAGACCAGAAAAAAAGCGCTGTTTGGAACAAGGGGCGCATAGTCCCCGGCCAAAACTCCAGCCTCGTCCGTATGGATGATTTCGGAAACATCATCCATTTCTCAGCTTACGGAGATCGGCATTCCGCCTTTGGATGGGAATTCGACCACTACCCCGTCCCCGCTTCGCGTGGTGGTTCCGACGACATCTCCAATCTTCGCCCCCTCCATTGGAAACAGAATGCTTCCCTCGGGAGTCTCCTCGGCGGGTTGAGGGGAGGAGGTGCCTTGTCGGGGAGGGGGTAAATCAGCCGAAACATGTAGATGGTCAATGAGGGTTTGATCGTCGTCTGCGAAGATGGGGTACACACAAAGCCCCATCTTCAAAAGACCCTCATATAATCGCGCTTTTCTACTCCATCGATCCATATGTTGTGAAGGAAATGGCGCATTATTCATCTTTGTGCTTTTCCCCCTTGCCTTTCTCGGCCTTGCGCGGCTTCGGCGGCGTGTTCAGCATGCGCCTGGCGATTTCATCACGTCGCTTCGCCGCCTCTTCTTCGCTCAGTTCGTCTTGATCTTTGGGTGTATCAGCCATGCCTCAGCCGCTCCGCAAACCACCTAAAAATCTGAAACTTGGTCCAAAAGCGATGGATATGCGCCCGGAACTTGCGTTCCACATAGCCAAGATCGCCGCTATGTGGACGCTTATCGAAAACCAGCAAGGGGTGGCGCTTGCGCTCATGCTGAAATCGGAAGGGGCACTCGCGATGTTCATGGCACTGTCCAGTTCTGCCGCCCGCAATGCGGCGTTACGTGCTGCCGCCGAAGAATACCTTTCGCCGGACAATTATTCAAAGTTTGAGCAGCAAATGCGCGACACTACCGGCCCGCAAAGGTCACGAAACGACGTGGTGCATTCCGTGTGGGCGGCATCTGACGAGCATCCTGACACGCTATTACGCACCCCCGCCAAGGATCATATGCGGTGGTTTGCTGCACGAGTTACGGCGCCCATGGCCTATTTTGGTCCTAGCGGCGGCGCCTCTGAGGCTGTCGCCCAACATCTAAAGAAAATGACGAAATACGACCCCCGCTACTGGTCATGGTGCAAACCCGACTTTATCGCCGTTGAAAGCCGCATCGAGGCGCTTTCACGCAGTTGGGGTGAAGCATTGAATCTGATCGTTTTAGCAGATCCCCAGCAATCACCCGGGCCGTCGCAATAGATAGCGGGCCTTCGAGCCCCAGCCCAAACCACTCAATCAAGCATTCAGTAAAGCATTCAATGATGCGCGCTCGCTCCTCAGCGCCTGCCTCCAACATTTCGCGGATAATCTCAATCTCAACGCCGGCCTGTCTTTGGTTTTCTAGGTCACCCATGATTCGGCAGTCAAATATATAATTGGGACTTGAAGCCTATTTCCCGATCAAACACCGGTGGCGCTTCACCCCCGAGGTCCCTACTATGGCGCGAACACGCGGGTTATTCAGGGTTCGGGCATGGTGGCGCGCATCAACACGGTGGCGTTCGTGGGTTTCGACGTGCTCGACGTCGACGTCCAGGTCCACATGTCGACGGGGCTGCCCGCCTTCACCGTCGTCGGCCTGCCCGACAAGGCGGTGGCGGAAAGCCGCGAGCGGGTGCGCGCCGCGCTCAACGCCATGGGCCTGGCCCTGCCGCCCAAGCGCATCACCGTCAACCTGGCGCCGGCGGACGTACTTAAGGAAGGCAGCCACTTCGACCTGCCCATCGCGCTCGGCCTGCTGGCGGCCATGGGGGCGCTGCCCCAGGATTCCATTACCGGCTTCGTCGCCCTCGGCGAGCTCGCCCTGGACGGGGCGCTGTCGGCGGTGGCCGGGGTCCTGCCGGCGGCGATCCACGCCAACGCCCACGGTCGTGGCCTGATCTGCCCGGCGGCCCAGGGCGGCGAGGCGGCGTGGGCGGGAGAAATCGAGATTCTGGCGCCCCTCAGCCTGGTTTCCCTGATCAATCACTTCAAGGGCACCCAGGTCCTGTCAACCCCCGAGGCGACGGTCGTCGAGGACACCGCCCAGCACCCGGACCTCGCCGATATCAAGGGCCAGGAGAGCGCCAAGCGGGCCCTGGAGATCGCCGCCGGGGGCGGCCACAACCTGCTCATGGTGGGGCCGCCGGGGGCCGGCAAGTCGATGCTGGCAGCGCGCCTGCCGGGGCTGCTGCCGCCACTGGACC